>JBGQHD010000100.1:0-10065 GCA_041497795.1 Planctomycetia bacterium | reverse complement strand
TTGAGCTGATCTCGCAGCCAGTCGGCCAGCGCGGCCTCGGCCAGCAGCTCGCCGACGGCATCGAGCCGGGCGTCGATGGCGGCAATCTCGGTCAGCGGTGCCGCCAGCCAGTCGGCCAAGAGCCGCGAGCCCATCGCCGTGACGGTACGGTCGATCACGGCCAAGAGTGACCCCTCGCGCCGCCCGTCGCGCATCGTCCGCGTGATCTCCAGGCTGCGGCGGCTCGACTCGTCGATGTCGAGCGTGTGGCCGGGCCGATACGGCAGCAGGCGATCGACGTGGGCCAATTGGGTCTTCTGCGTCTCGTGCAGGTAGTCGAGCACGGCGCCGGCGGCGGCGATCGCCGGGCCATCGTCGTCGGTGAAGCCAAAGCCCTCCAGCGACGCCGTGCCGAGCTGCTTGCCGAGCGCCTCGCGGGCCGCCGCCTGCGAGAAGCTCCAATCGGGCCGGCGGGTGACCATGATCTTCGTGCCCCACAGCGGCGGCGGCACGGGCATTCCGGATGATGGCGAGAGGTGGTCGGACGGATTGGAAATCCGTCCTACGGCGCCGTTCCCTTCGGTCGCGCTTTCGGGGACAAGGCATTCGGCCGGTTGGATGCGAGCCAGCTCGTCGGGCAAGCGGGCCGATGGCACGACCGCCGCTTGAAACCTGCCCGTGGAGAGATCGATCCACGCCAGGCCGACACGGTCATCGCCCTTGGAGTGAGTTGGGCAGATCGCAGCGAGGTAGTTGCTCTCGCGAGGGTCCAGCAGCGCGTCGTCGGTCACGGTGCCGGGCGTGACCACGCGCGTCAGCTCGCGCTTGACGAGCCCTTTGGCCTTCTTGGGGTCCTCGACCTGCTCGCACACGGCGGCCCGCATGCCGGCGGCGATGATCTTGGCCAGATAAGCGTCGAGTTGATGGTGGGGAAAACCGGCCATCGGCATGGCGTTTTCCCCCTTCTCGCGGCTGGTGAGCGTCAGCCCCAGCACGCGGGCAGCCGTCTTGGCATCCTCGTCGAACAGCTCGTAGAAGTCCCCCATGCGAAACAGCAGCAGCGCATCCCCGGCCGCCGCTTTGGCGGCCTGATACTGCTGCATCATGGGGGTGAGGGACATGAGAGCGCGATGCGGGTCCGGCGCCTTGAATGCAGATCAAGATGCCGCGGGCTTCAGCTTGCCGCCGGAAGCGGCGCCCCGTAGCATAGCGCATGCGTCGGCTGGAAACCACTGGCTGAAGGTGTCCACGAGGTTGACGATGGTTTCGCGCGAAGAGTTACTTCAGAGAATCTCGCTCTGGATCGTCGAGCCTGGGCGGCTTCGCGTGCATGATCCTCCATCCGACGCCCCATGACCTCCGACGACCTGACCGCCCGCCTCGATCTGGCCCTCGCCATTGCCCGCGAGGCCGGTGAGATTACGCTCCGCTACTTCCGCCGCGACAACTTTCGCATCGAGCGCAAGGCCGACGACTCGCCGGTCACCGTGGCCGACCGCGAGGCCGAGCAGCACCTTCGCCGCCGCATCGCCGCCGCCTTTCCGGCCGACGGCATCCTGGGCGAGGAGTTCGGCGAGCAGCCCGGCACGTCGGGCTATCGCTGGATTCTCGACCCGATCGACGGCACCAAGTCGTTCATCTACGGCGTGCCGCTCTACGGGCAGCTCATCGGGGTGGAGCGCGAGCGGCGGTCGGTGGTCGGGGTAATCAACGTCCCGGCCCTGGAGGAATGCGTCTCTGCCGCCGTGGGACAGGGAGCCTGGTATCGCCGAGGGATCGAGCCGCCGCGGCGGGCCGTGGTCTCCAACGTGCCCCGGCTGTCCGAAAGCCTGCTGCTGACGTCCGAACTCGAAGGCTACGCGGCGGTTGGCCGCTGGGACCTGCTGACGCGGCTGTCGGCCGCCGCCTGGATCACCCGGACGTGGGGCGATTGTTACGGCTACCTGCTGGTGGCGACCGGGCGGGCCGAGGCGATGGTCGATCCGCGGATGCACGTTTGGGATGCCGCCGCCTTGCAGCCCATCCTGGAGGAGGCCGGCGGCACCTTCACCGACTGGCAAGGCGAGCCGAGCATCTACACGGGCAACGCCGTGGCGACGAACGGAAAAGTGGCCGCCGAGGTATTGGGCCTGACCAGGGGGTAATGCCGCAGTCGCCAGGCCGCCCGGCGGCCGGGGACGTAAGTCGTTGCCAGTGCTGCCTCTTCGACACGGGCCACGCCGGGCGTCTGAACGCCCGAGACTGCCGCGCCCTGCTTTCCGCCGGCCGCCGGCCGGACCCATGTGAAGAAAAACCGAGAACTTCGGGAATAAGAGCTACACTTTCTGGGTCAGTAATTTACCCGTGAGTCTGCATGCCTAGCCTTGGGCACACGGTTGTCTCCACCTTTTTGCCACAGTGAGGAGTTTCATGAAGAAGTTGGCCGCCCTGATGTTGCTGCTCTGCACCGGTTTGTTCCTCTTCTCCGGTTGCGGCGATGACAAGACCAAGACCAAGACCGAGGTGAAGACGGTGAAGACGGAGAAGACGTAAGCGTTCCACCGCGCCGAAATGAACCCAACGGAAGAGGGTGCCGCCCAGCACCCTCTTCGCTTGTACGGGACGAGTCGGGCGTCGCCTGAACGCCAAGCTTCGGCCCAACTGTCGGTTCGCCTACCCAGTCAGTGCAACGAGCTGTGCCCTCTGGAATCAAAATCCTTTCGATTGGAGTTCGTGGTATGAAACGCCTTGCTGCCTTGTGTGTGATCCTCAGCCTGGGGTTGTTCCTGGGCTGCGGCGATGAGAAGTCGAAGAGTGGTAAGTCCCCGTCCGGCAAGTCAGAGTCTGTGAAGTCGCCGAAGACCGAGCCCAAGACGGAGCCGAAGACCGAGCCCAAGACCGAACCCAAGACGGAGCCGAAGACCCAACCCAAGACCGAGCCGAAGGTCGAACCCAAGAAGACCGATATTGGCGGTCCGGCCATCACGCCGAAGAAGACGGAAAAGACGTCCTAGCGCGACGCCAACGTGGCTGAAACACAGGCGCACCCCTTCGGGTGCGCTTGTTTTTTGCGCATCGGCATTCGTGAGCAAACGCCCTATTGCCCCAGACGGAACTCATTCTGACCCTAGCGCCGGTAGTGCGGCGGGGGCCGCTTCATTGTGTTCGCCCGTTGGCGCATCTAGAATCGGGCCGCGTGACATCCGCTGACTCCCCCCTTCTGAATCTGCTTTAGGAGATTCCCATGCGACGCCTGCTCATCGCTTCGATCGCGGCCGCAGTGTGCCTGACGGCGTTCCAAACCGCCGGCGCGGACGAGAATGCCAAGACCGTCAAGCTCTTCAACGGCAAGGACATGGAAGGCTGGACGTACCACTTGCAGGACAAGAACGCCAAGATGGAGGACGTGTGGCGGGTCGAAGACGGCGTGATCATCTGCAAGGGCAAGCCGATGGGCTACATCCGCACCAAGGACAAGTACAAGAACTACGAGCTGACCCTTCAGTGGCGGTTCGACCCCAAGAAGGGGGCCGGCAACAGCGGCGTGCTGTTGCGGATGATCGGAAAGGACGAGGTGTGGCCCAAGAGCATCGAGGCCCAGCTCCACTCGGGCAACGCGGGCGACTTTTGGAACATCGGCAAGTTCAAGATGACCGTCGATAAGTCGCGCACGACGGATCGCCGCACCAAGAAGCTGAAGTCCTCCAACGAAAAACGGCTCGGCGAGTGGAACAGCTACAAGATCATCGTCAACAAGGGCGATATCAAGCTGTACGTCAACGGCGAGCTGCAGAACGAAGCCACGGACGTGGAAGAGGTGGCCGGATACATCTGCCTGCAATCGGAAGGGGCGGAAATCCAGTTCCGCGATATCGAGCTGAAGCCGCTGGAGTAGCGGTTGTCACGTCTGACCAAAGAAGCCCGGCTTCTCGAAGAAGCCGGGCTTCTAGCACCCCGGCTGCTCCCAGCAGCCGGGGTGCTGGCGTTTTGTGGCAATTGACGCTTGCGCCGGCACGCCGCTACGATGGCCGCTCCCGTTTGGAGCCGCCGCCCGATGACGATCAAGGTCGAACCCGTTTCCGGCTTTCCCGAATGGTTGCCGGCCGAGCGCTTGGTGGAAGAGCGCTTCCTGGCCACCATTCGCGAGCAATACCAGCTCTTCGGCTTCACGCCGATCGAGACGCCGGCGGTCGAGCGGCTGGACGTGCTCACCGCCAAAGGGGGCATGCAGCGGCAGATTTTCACGCTCGGCCGGCCGCAGGAGGGGGCCGCCGAAGCCGAAGTCGGGCTGCACTTCGACCTCACCGTGCCGCTGGCCCGCTACGTGGTGCAGCACGCGCACGAGTTGGTGTTTCCCTTCCGCCGCTATCAAATCCAGAAGGTGTGGCGCGGCGAGCGGGCCCAGCGGGGGCGGTTCCGCGAGTTCTATCAATGTGATATCGACATCGTCGGCCGCGGCTCGCTGGAGCCGATCCACGACGCCGAAATTCCCTGCGTGATCAACGCCACCTTCACCGCGCTGGGGTTGCCGGACTTCAAGGTCTACGTCTCGAACCGCAAGATCCTCCGCGACCTCTTGACCGCCGGCGGCCACAGCGCCGAGCAGCTTGGCGGCGCTCTGCGGGCCATCGACAAAACCGACCGCGACGGGCTCGACGAGACGCGCAAGGCGCTGGCCGAGGAGGGCCTGTCGGCCAGTCTGGTGCCGGCCATCATCGATCTCATCCAATGTCCCGGCATCGCCGAGGCGGAGAAGGTTTTCGCCGCCGCCGGCATCGCGTCGGAGGGCTTGGCCGAGCTGCGGACGGTGATCGACAGCGCCCTGGCGCTAGGCATGCCGGAGGAGCGGCTGCGGCCGAACTTCCGCATCGCCCGCGGCTTGGATTATTACACCGGCACGGTGTACGAGACGTTGGTCGCCGGCCGCGAGAACTGGGGCAGCGTCTGCTCCGGCGGGCGGTATGACGACCTGGCGTCGTTCTTCTCCACGCAGCGCTTCCCCGGCGTGGGCATTTCGATCGGCCTGTCGCGGCTGTTTGCGGTGATGGTCGCGGCGGAGCTGGTCGATGTGTCGCGCAAGTCGCCCACGCAGGTGCTCGTGGCGGCGCAGGACCGCAAGAATTACCTGCGCGAGTATCTGGGCTTCGCCAAGACGCTGCGCGAGGCGGGCATCCCCACGGAGGTGTACTTCGAGCCGCACGGCCTGCGCGACCAGATCGGTTACGCCAAGTCCAACGGCATCCCGCTGGCCGTGATCGCCGGCGAGTCGGAGTTCAAAGAAAACTGCGTGACCGTCCGCGATTTGCGCACGTGGAAACAGGAGAAGGTGCCGCGGGCCGACCTGGTGGCCTACGTGCGGCAGAAGCTGAGCGAAGGAAAGTAGCAGGCACGCTCCGCGTGCCGTAGAACGGAATTCATTCCGTTCGCTCCCAGTCATTGGCGGGCACGAACGGAATGAATTCCGTTCTACGAAGACGGCACGCGGAGCGTGCCTACTACTACGCAATGCCTATGTCCTCAGCCGAACCCTGGACGATCGGGCGGCTCTTGAGCTGGACCAGCCAGTATCTCAAGGGGCACGGCTCGGAGAGTCCGCGGTTGGACGCCGAAGTCCTGCTGGCCCACGTCCGCGGCTGCCAGCGCATCGAGCTGTACACGGCGTTCGACGTGGACCCCGGCGAGGAAGCGCGAACGGCCTTTCGCGAGCTGGTGCGGCGGCGGGCGCAGGGCGAGCCGGTGGCCTATCTCGTCGGCCAGCGGGAGTTCTACTCGCTGCCGTTTCGCGTCACGCCCGACGTGCTGATTCCCCGGCCGGAGACGGAGTTCGTCGTCATCGCCTTGCTCGACGCGGTCAAAGAGCGCGCGGCCGAAGGGCTGCCGACGGATGCGTTGTCGATCGCCGACGTCGGCACGGGCAGCGGCATTCTGGCCGTCTGTGCGGCGAAGAATGTGCCGGCCTGCCGAGTCGTAGCCATCGACATCAGCGCGGCGGCACTCGAGGTGGCCAGGTCGAATGCCGCGCCTCACGGCGTCGCGGACCGCATCGAGTTCGTGCTCAGCGATCTCTTCGCCAACGTGCCGGCCGAGCGGCGATTCGACTATATCCTCAGCAATCCGCCCTACATCACGGAGGAGGAAATGTCGCGGCTGCCCGCCACCGTGCGCGATCACGAGCCGCGCAGCGCCCTGGCCGCGGGCCCGCAGGGGACCGACGTGATCGCGCCGCTCATCGCCCAAAGCGCGGAGCGTCTCGCGGCCGGGGGCCGACTGATCTGCGAAATCAGCCCGATGTTGCGCGATACCGTCGCCCACCTACTGCGGGCCGACGGCCGATGGCACGAGCCGAAGTTCATCAAGGACCTGGCCGGGCACGAGCGCGTCGTGGTCGCAAGAATCCCGTAGGGTGGGCCAAGCTCGCGCAAGCGAGCGCCGGCCCACCAAATGCGGACGCGACCGTGGCATGGCCATCCTGGCCATGCGCTCACAAGCGGCCATCGCGCACTGACGCGGCTCACGGGTTCGAAGCCCCTGCCACGTGCGGCACGTTTGGAAACGTGCCCCACGATCAGGCCGCCGGCGCCTGCTCGAGGGTTTGCCGCCCCAGGGCTTCTTGCAGTGTCTCTTCCTCGGTCTTCTCGTGCGGCAGGCGGGCGAAGGCACGCAGCAGCAGCGCGGCCAAAACTGCGGCCAGCGCCACACTGCTCCAGTGGTAGAGCCAGCCCGGCTCCTTGGCAGTGCCCAGCACCCATTGCCCGACCTGCTGCGGCCAGGGGAGAGGGTCGTTCTTGCCCAGCGGCGTGTTGGTCCACGTTGTCAGCCAACTGATGCCGACCATCAGGCCGTTGTGCGTGACGTGATAGAGGATTGCCGGCAGCAGGCTGCCGGTCTGCACGGCCACGAAGGCGATCAGCATGCCCAGCAAACAGGCCAGCAGCGACTGCTGGATGATGCCGTGGGCCAGGCCGAACAGGACGCTGCTGAGCACAATCGCCATCCAGCGGCGGCCCAGATGTCGGAAGCCCGAGAGGATGAAGCCGCGGAAGGCGATCTCTTCGCACACCGGCCCAATCAGGGCGATCGCCAAGAACTGCATGCCCAGCGGAATCTGGCCGAAGATGCCCTCGGCCGCTTGTTGAACGCGGGGGTCGAGCGGATAGAGCGTCTGAATCGCTTCAGAGACCTGCGCCGCCACGGGGTGCATCACGATGCCCAGGGCGACGGCCGCCGGCAGCGTCCACCAGCGCGGCCAGCACAGGAGCAGCGTCTTTCTGGGGCTGCGGGCGAGGAATGCCGTCATCAACAGGGCGGGCGCCAGAATGCAGACGAGCTGCGGCAAGATGATCTTCATGGCCAAGCTGCCGCTGCCGCCGACCATCGTAAACTCCAGGAAGAACTTCACCGCCAGAATCAGCACGCCGCACATCACGGCCGCCGCCACGGTGGGCGTCTCCCGCCGGTCTCGCACCAGGTGCCGCAGCCAGATGCCTAGGCTGAACCGTTCGCTTTCCCGGAACAGCACCGATTCCTTGTTGAACTGGTCGATGGCCCAGCGAATGGCCAGCAGGCAACAGATGGCGGTCACGGCGGTCACCGGCAGGAAGTACCGCGCGGCTTCGAGATAGTCGCCCTCGATGGCGGCCTTGAGCACGAGCACGATGCCGGTGAGCGGGATCAGGCTGTTGCCCAGGTTCAGCTCAAAGCTCGGCTGCATCGGCAGCAGCACGAGCGGCAGCGTCACGAGGAAGAGCGGCATCAGGTAATATTGCCCTTCCTTATTGCTGCGGGCGAACGCCGCCAAGGCCAGGCACAAGGCGCTGAACAGGGCCGCGACCGGCACCATCGCTAAGAAAACCCACAGGTAGGCCAGCGGCGGCGGCGGACCGATGGCCCGCTGCGCCCCCAGGGGAAGCTGGGAGATCACCAGCCAGCCGGTGCCTCCCACGGCCGCCAGGTTGAGCACCACCGTGGCCATGCTGAAGAGCATGATCGTGAGCAGCTTGCCCGACACGATCTCCCCGCGCTCGGCCGGGCTGGAGAGCAGCGTCTCCAGCGTGCCGCGCTCCTTCTCGCCGGCGCACAGGTCCACGGCCGGATAGAACGCGCCGGTGAGCGCCCAGATGAGCATCATGAACGGAAAGGCCGCGGACCAGATCGAGGCGAATTGCAGCCCCGCCTCGGCCACGTCGTGCGTCTCCGCTCGGAACGGCAGGGCGGCGGTCTCGGGCAGCCCGGCCGCCTGGAGGTTTTGCTTGACGAGGGCCTCGCGCCAGGCGTCGAGCACGCGCCGCACTCGGCCGTAGGTCGTGGCCGACTTGCGCTTGGCCGTGTTGTGGAAGATCTCGGGCTTGGGCACGTCGATCTCGGCCGGGCTGGCCTTGGCGTCGGAGACGCGGCGGCGAAATTGCTCGAGCCGCTGGCCAAAATCCGGCGGAAAGTACAGCACGGTGTGGAACTCGCCGTCCCGAAGGCGCTCTTGCCCCTCCGCCAGTTGCCGCTGCAAATCGGACGGCGTGGCTGCCGCTCGGGGCGGGAATTCCAGGTCCAGCAACTCCAACTCCAGGTCGGGCTCGGATGCCAGGGCAATAAACCGACCCGGCTGATGGTCTTTGGCCTCAATCAAGGCTGGTTCCGCCGGCAGGTTCTCGCGGCCGACGACGTAGACCTTGGTCGGCTCTTCCCGCGCGAGCTGGCCCAACTGGATGAAGGTCAATCCCAGCAGCGGGTAGAGCAGCACGGGCAGCACGAAGATCATGAACAACGTGCGCCGGTCGCGCAGTTGATCGCGGATTTCGCGCTTCAGGATCAGAAGAACGTTCGACCAGTTCATGCGGTGGGACTGCTCGGCGGGTTGAGTCTCATGGCTTCGGAACTGCGACCACGCTTGAACGCTCAACTCGGCGTTTGGCCATCGGGAGCGGTTTCACTCGCCGCGATCAGTTGGAAAAACAGTTCTTCGAGATCCGGCTCGCCGTGCTTCTCGCGGAGTTCGCCAAGCGTGCCCTCGGTGAGCACCATGCCGCGGTGAATGATGGCGATGCGGTCGCAGAGCTTTTCTACTTCCCGCATGATGTGCGTCGAGAAGACGATGCACTTGCCCAGCTCGCGCAGCTCGGCCACCGTCTTGAGCAGCGCGCGGGCCACGAGCACGTCGAGGCCGGTCGTCGGTTCGTCGAAGATCAGCACCGGCGGTTCGTGCACGAGGGCGCGGGCGACGGAGACCTTCTGTTTCATGCCGGTGGACATCTTGGCCCCCAGCACGTCGCGGAAGTCGTTCATTTGCAGCCGGGTGAAGAGCGCCTCCATGTGTGGCCGCAGGACGTCCTCCGGCACGCCGAACAGCCGGCCGAAGTACTCCACCATCTCCCAGGCGGTCATGCGGTCGTAGACGCCGGTGTTGGCCGAGACGAAGCCGATTTGCCGCCGCACGAGCGAGGGCTGCGTGAGCACGTCGTAGCCGTTGACGGTCGCCGTGCCACCGCTGGGCCGCAAAACGGTGCTCAGGATGCGAAGGGCCGTGGTTTTGCCGGCGCCGTTTGGGCCCAGCAGGCCGAAAACCTGGCCGGGGTAAGCGTCGAAGTCGATGCCTCGCAGGGCAAAGACCTCGCCGCGCCGCAGGTCGGCGTAGCTTTTCGTCAACGCTTGGACGTGGATCATGCTGAGCGAAGGCAACGCCGCGGGGCGAGGGGAGGCTGGAAGGGGCCGACGAGACAGGAGGTAGGGCATGTCGTCGCTAGAAAAATCATAACGCATCCCCCCCAGCGGCCGCTATGACCCCCCGGCGGGATTGCGGGAAGCTTCACGAACCGTCACGAAAGCAAACAGCGCGCCGGGGCCGATCCTCGTTCGATGTTGGACGTTGGACGTTGGACGTTCGATGTTCGATTCCTGAGTGCGATGTGGGTAGATCGGCGTTGAACGTCCAACATCGAACGTCCAACGTCGAAGGGAAACTGCCTCCGGGCCGTGCGGCGAATCCCCCGAGGCTATCGTGCCGCCGATTCCTTGCGGCGGCATTGCGGGTTCGAGCAGGCCAGCACCTGTCGGGTGATGCCCCGGCCGGTGGACGCTCGTAGAGTCATCGGCCAGCCGCAGCGGTCGCAGAACTCG
>JBGQHD010000099.1:0-10066 GCA_041497795.1 Planctomycetia bacterium | reverse complement strand
TGCACAGATTTCACCGATACGCTCCTGCGCAAATCTTATCGGTGAAATCTGTGCAATCTGTGGATAACGTCCACGGACCAGACGCTTCATCTTGAGCGGAGATCGTGCTGCTTCTTCGTGTCTTCCGTGGTTCTCAAGATCTTCGCGGCGTGGGCAGGCCGCGCTGGGTAATCTGTCGCAATCATCTACACTTTCCTCATGCCCAGTTCCGCGCACAGCCGCTGGATCATCTCCGGCGTATGGCCGCAGCTCAGGCTGACGCGCAGGCAGGCCTGGCCGGGGGGCACCGTCGGCGGTCGGATGGCCGGCGCCCACAGCCCCGCCTCGCGCATCCCGGCGGCCAGGCGCAGCGCGGCGGCCGAGTCGCCCACGAAGATCGGCACGATCTGGCTCTGGCTGCGGCCGGTGTCCCAGCCTTGCTCACGCAAGCGGCGGCGCAGGCCGGCGGCCATTTCCAGCAGCCGCGCCCGCCGCTGCGGCTCGGCCGCCACCACGTCGAGTGCCGCCAGGGCCGCCGCTGCGCCGGCCGCCGGGCCGGCGGTTGAGAAGACGTACGGCCGCGCGCGGTTCACCAGCCAGTCGATGAGCCGCCGCGACCCGCTGACGAACCCGCCGTGGCAGCCCAGCGCTTTGCTAAGCGTGCCGACGCGGACGTGGACGCGATCTTCCACGCCCTGCAGCTCGGCCACGCCTCGGCCGCGCTCGCCCAGCACGCCCGTGGCGTGGGCCTCGTCGATGAGCAGCATGCAGTCATACGCTTCGGCCAGCCGCGCCAGCTCGGGCAGCGGCGCCAGGTCGCCGTGCATGCTGAACAGGCTGTCGGTCACGATCAGCCGCCGCCGATAGCCGGTCACCGTAGTAGGCACACTCCGTGTGCCGTGGCTTACGGCACACGGAGTGTGCCTGCTACTTTGCCCGGCCGCCTGCCGCAGCAGCCCTTCCAGCGCCGCGCAGTCGCCGTGCGGGTAGACGTGCACTTCCGCCCGCGACAGCCGGCAGCCATCGACGATGCTGGCGTGGTTCAGCTCGTCGCTGAAGACGGCGTCGCCGTGGCCGGCCAGCGCCGCAATCGCCCCCACGTTGGCCGCGTAGCCGCTGGCGAAGACCAGCGCCGCCTCGGTCCCCTCGAACTCCGCCAGCCGCCGCTCCAGCCGCTCGTGCGCCGCCGTATGGCCGACGATCAGCGGGCTAGCCCCGGCCCCCCAGCCCTCGTGAGCGATGGCCCGCCGAGCGGCCTCGGCCAGGCGTGGATCGGCGGCCAGTGCCAGGTAATCGTTGGCGGCGAAGTTGACGTACTCCCGGCCGCCAACGTGAATAGTCGCCGACTGCGGCCCCTCGCGCACGACGAGCCGCCGGCGCAGGCTTTCGTCGTCAAGGCGGGCCAGCTCGCCGTCGATCCAAACCAGGGGGTCGCGGCCGCCGCTCACGGGAATGCCCGCCAACGGCTCGGCGGCCAGAAGATCGTCCGCACGACGCCGACGAAGTCCGCCTCGTGCAGGGCGCCCCAAACGCGAGAGTCTTGACTGTGGGGGCTGTTGTCGCCGAGCAGAAAATACTCTCCCTCTCCCAGGCGGTACGTCTGGCCCGGCGCCGACTCACCAACAACCTCTCCTGGGGCAATGTAATAGACGTCTCGCTCAATCTGCACCTGGGAGAAGCGGACCCGGCAGCGCTCGGCGAGCAAGCCGACCCGGCACGCCGATTCACTCGACAGCGAAGGGCCGTCTCGCGGCGAACGTGCGGCAGCGCCGTCAATGCGATCGGAACCGACCAGCCGGCTCGACACGACGCGGCCATCCTGCTCGACGTAGGCGCGACCGTCGCGGTGAGCGAAGCTCCAGCGTTGCCGTGCCGCGACGGAGCGTGGCGCCTCAAGGGCGATCTCGTGGTCATCCTCGGACGAACTGCCGGAGACGGTGAGCGACGTTTCCCCCGACGCAGCCACCGTGGCGCGAACCGTCGCGCCGCCGTAGCTCCAAGAGAAGCCGAACCCGCCGGCCCCGGAAAACTCGGCCAGTTCGCAAGTAAACCGGACATCGCCGGTGAAGTTGACCTCGGCCGGAACGTCTAACGAGGACGAAGGGGCGTTGTAAGCCAAGAAGGTATTGATCGGCCGTCCGAACTCGAGCTCCTCTCGTTCGTCGGACTCTCCGTCGAAGGCGACCTCGTCGTCAAACTTCCAGCGAGTCGGCTGAGTCTTCGGCTTCCAGACGGGCTGCGGGGAAGCCTTGGGCACGTGGCGGCTCTCGAACAGTGTGAACCATAAATCCTCTTGCTCTCCCGGCCGCTTCCGCAGGCGCCGGCCATTCACGAAGAGATCGCCGTCGGCCAACTGCAGCGTCTCGCTGGGCAGGCCGACCAGCCGCTTGACATACGTGACGCGAGCGCTCCCGCCGGGCTCGCGCTCTTCCGGCGCCAGCTCCTGTCCGCGCGGCGGATACCAGAACACGGCCAAATCCCATCGTCGCGGGAACGCCGTCTTATCGACCAGGATGCGATCGCCGCGCAAGGGCTCGCCGCCGAACTGATAGGTTTGCTGGTGGCCGCAGTTGCGACAGACAACCTCCTTCTCGTTCATCGGCTCGACGCCAAACGGCAGTCGGGCGTACGGCAGCCGGGCGTAGGCTGACATGCCGATTGGGAACTGGCAGCCGCAGTTCTCGCAGGTAACGTCCGCGTGCAGTCCCAAGATCGTTGTCGCCAGCCCGCCGGTCGGCACCACGAAGGCCTCGACCAGGAAGTCGCGAACCAAGATGGCCAGGCCGAAGCCCGCGGAGACACTGCCCACCAGCCACAGCATGGTAGCCACCCACGACCTGCCGCGCGTGGTGCCGATCATCCCGCGGATCACGAAATAGGCCAGCAGAATCTCCGTCAAGAACAGCACCCAGCCCGCCGCCGGGGCGATGTAAGCGAGCGTGCCCACCGAGGTCAACAGGCCCCACAGCGCCATCGCGGTCAGCAGAGACCTCCCCCAGGTCGCTCGCGGAAACGAGAGCGCATATCCGCACAGTCTTAGGATGGCCGCGCAGATCAGCAGCGACACGGCCAGAACGGCAATTGCCAGGCCAACGATCGTCCCCACACCCATGCTCGGCCTCCGCTTTTTCCGACGCGGATCACAAATGAACCCCTTCCCGTTGGACTGAATCTATCACGGACGCGGTCACAAATCACGTCAAGCAGCCGTGCGCCGCCCGGCTGACGTGGCAGACGATCCCATGAAGGTCCGGACGAACTTGAGCAGATCCTTCGTGGCCGGAACGGGAGGCCCCCGCTCTACTCCTTCGGCTGCTGCACGCGCACCAGCAGCCATTGCTGGGTCTTGTCGGCGCCGAAATGGACCAGCACCGGGGCTTGGTCCTGGGTCAGGTTCTCGACGCCGGCCTCGAACACTCGGTCCTGCTTCTTGCCGATGGTCCAGGCGGCCCGTTGGGTCTTCTTGTCCACCGAGCCGTAGATGGGGTAGTGGGGTCTTTTCCCGGCTCAAAAGACCCCACTACCCTACTTGGCAGTTTCTTGACATGCGCCGTGGACCTTCTACGCTGAGGGGAGGCCGAATTGGCCGCTGGATAGATTCAGCCCAATGACGCTCGGGTGGCTTCTGGGCCTGGCGTTGATCCACCTCTCATTCGCTTCTCTCCCTACTCCGCCGCCTCGAATCGGGAATCATCCGTGGAGATTCGCTGCCCACACTGCGAGCATTCGATCAAGATCAAGACCGCCAAGCCGGGCACGTATCGGCCGCAGTGCCCCAAGTGCCGCAAGCTGTTTCAATTGACCGTGCCGCGAGGCGGCGATGAATCGGCGACGGTAGGTCTGCTCACCGAGACGAGAGGGGCGACTCGTCCCGATCCCGCCGCGACGGCCCCGATGGTCAGGCCGCCGCCGGGCGACGCGGCGCCGGCCGACGCGCCTCCGTCCACAGCGCAGCCCCAGGCCGCCGGGGTCGATGTCACGATGGCCGGTCCCGCGGGGCTGACCCTGCCCGCCGCGACCGAAGCCACGCTGCCGGAAGGCGAAGCCGATTTCTCGGTGGATCGGGCGTGCCAGCCGATGGACGTGCCGGCCGTGCTGGGCGGCTATCGCGTGCTCCGCGAGCTGGGGCGGGGGGCGATGGGGGCCGTCTACCTCGCGCGGCAGGTGTCGCTCGATCGAAACGTGGCCCTCAAGGTGATTCAAACGCGGCTGGCCCGCAACCCCACGTTCATCGCCCGCTTCACGCGCGAGGCCTACGCCGCCGCCCAGCTCACGCACCCCAACGTGGTGCAGATTTACGACCTGGGCTGCGAGGGGGACATCTATTACTTCTCGATGGAGTTCGTCGAAGGGGAGTCGCTCGGCGCGCTGGTGCAGCGCGGCGGCAAGCTCGACGCCGACACGGCGGTGCGCTACATCCTGCAGGCCGCCCGCGGGCTGAAGTTCGCCCACGACCAGGGCCTGGTGCACCGCGACGTCAAGCCCGATAACCTGCTGCTCAGCCAGCACGGCGTGGTGAAGCTGGCCGACCTGGGTCTGGTGAAGACGGTGGGCCGGGCCGATGAGCCGCCGGACCCTGCGGCCTCGGCCGAATCGCTGGAGACGATGCGGGCCGACATCACCGAGGCCAACATTGCCATGGGCACTCCGGCCTACATGGCGCCGGAACAGGCCGAGGACGCCTCGAACGTCGATCACCGGGCCGACATCTACTCGCTGGGCTGCACGCTGTACGTGCTGCTGACCGGCCGCCCGCCGTTCAAAGGCAATTCGGCCCTGGAAGTGATCACCAAGCACAAATCCGAGCCGGTCACGCGTCCCGAAGCGGTCGTGAAGGGAGTGCCCAAGGGCCTCTCGGAAATCAACATGAAGATGGTCGCCAAGCGCCCCGAGGATCGCTACGGGGACCTGGGGCAGGCCATCCAGGAAATGGAGACGTACCTGGGCATCCAGGGCAAGGGGCCCTACTTGCCGCAGGAGGAGAACCTGGCCACGCTCGAACAGGCGGCTAAGAGCTTCTACGCCCCGGCTCTGGCGGGGTTGCGAGGGAAGCTGTGGCTGGCGTTTTTCGGCGTCTGTGTGGCGATTTTTCTGGTGGGACTGTTCATTTCGCCGCTGGTGGCCGGCGGCGCGGTGGCCCTGGGCCTGATCACTCCATTGGCGTACTTCGTGGTCGGCGGACTCAAGGAGCGGAGCTTCCTGTTCCTGAAGGTCCGCGAGCTGATCGCCGGCAGCAGTTGGGGCGACCGGGCATCGGCCGCGCTCGGGCTGCTGCTCTTTATCGGTGCGCTGTGGCTGTTTGGCCAGCTTTGGGTGTGGCTCGGCGCGGGGGTCTTGGCGGTGGGGCTCGGCACCGGCTTCTATTTCGCGATCGACCGCAAGATCGAAGGCCAACGCCACGCGTCGCTCGAGCAAATCGAGCAGATGACGAAGCTGCTCCGTCTCCGCGGCCTGGACGAGATGGCCATCAAGGAGTTCGTGGCGACGTATTCCGGCCAGCGGTGGGAAGAGTTGTTCGAGGCCCTGTTCGGCTACGAGGCGAAGCTGGCGGCCCGCGCGCAGTGGGCCGATGGCGATGAGCGCCGCCGCCGCGACCGTTTCGCCGCCTGGCGCGATCCGCTCATCCGTTGGCTGGACGCCAAGCTGCGCGCGCGCCGCGAAGCCCGCGAACGCAAGCACCTGCTGGCCGTCGAGGAGAAGAACCTGCGCGCCCAAGGCATCGACCCCGGCGAGGCGAAGCAGCGCGCCCAGCAGGCGGCGGAGCTGCTCGTGAAGGGGGCCGCCGAGATTCGCCGCGGCGCCGACGTCGCCGTGCCAGCCGATGCCCGGCCGGCCGAAACGCCGGAACAGAAGCGGGCTCGCATCCGCTCGATGCTGCTGGTCGCCAGCACCGAGGCCCCGCGGGGCGGCTCGTCGAAGGCCCTCTCCGGCCTGCTGAACCTGCTCTTCGGCGCCAAGGTCCGCTTCCTGCTCGGCGGGGCGCTGCTGGCCGGGTTCTTCTTCTGGCTCCAGCAGCACGGGTTGATCCCCGACGAGAAGCGTCCCCTCTTGGACCAAGCCGCGGCACTGTGGCAGGCAAAGGGGCCGCTCGAGCTCCCGCTGGTACCGGGATTCCTCACGGCGCTGTTCAGCGGCGTTGAAGCGGGGGCCGCTGGATTGATCCTGTTGGCCTCGGCACTGCTCGGCCGATTACGGGCGGCGGCATTCGCCTTCCCCGCCGCGGCCTTGGCGCTCTTCGCGCCGTTGCCAAACATTCCGGGCCTCGACGTCGTGGCCGATGGCCGCGGGCTGAGCCTCCTGGCCGGCGCGGCGGTGCTGATTGCGGGCTTCCTGTTCGGCGGAGGCCGAAAGTAGCCATCTCGCGTGTGTCGTAGCCTGACTCTCCGAGTCGGGCGCCCGACTCGGAGAGCTCGGGAGAGTCAGGCGACGGCTACTTCTGCATGCCGTAGAACACCATCAGTCCGATCAGGCTGGCCATCACCAGCACGGCCGTGATGATGGCGAAGTTGAGCGCCTTGCGGCCGAAGGCGGCCTCGCGGTGCTCGCGATCTTTGCGCTTCTTCTCTCGATACTCCGTCGAGTCTTCGTACAGCAGGCGGAACTGCACTTCGCAGTGCGGGCACATGGCGTCGGTGCCGACCATGCTCATCGGCGTTTCCAGCTCGTGCCCGTTGGGGCAGAGGATGTGCACGATCGGGTCCGGCTCTTCCTCCGGCGGGGCGGCCGGCCCCGGCACCGCGGGGGCTGCTTCCGCGGCTTCCGGGGCCTGGGCCATCTCGATCGGCGGGCCCAGGTTCAGGCTGAACGGCGAGGGACCGGCCGGACCGACGCCGGGAAACTCGCCCGCCGGATCGGGGGCCGCGCCCGGCGGCTGCGGGATGAGAAACATCGTGCCGCAAATCGGGCACTGAGACTGCATGCCGGCGTGCGCCGGATCGCCCTCGAGCAAGTGCCCCTGCGGACACGTGAATTGAAACGTCATGTCGAGGTTCTCGGCGTGCTGGGCCGCGAGCAGTCGGGCAGCGCTCGCCGCGGGCTGGCGGCTAAACGATGAGGGCGCGTGCGATTGGTACGATCGGCGGCCAACTTCATTCTTATCAAGTCGCGGCGGTTCGTCCACCCGCGCCCTGCGGCCGGCTATAATCGCGGCCAAGGGATTGGCGGTTTACGCGGATTGATCGCGCCGTGCGGCCTCTGACGATTCCAACGAACCACGCGCTCACAGCATGCCAGCTTGCCGGATTGCCTCGCTCTTGGCCAGCGGGACCGAAATCCTCTACGCCCTCGGGCTGGGCGACCGCGTCGTCGCGGTGAGCCACGAGTGCGACTACCCGGCCGCAGCGATCGGCAAGCCCCGCGTGACGAAGACGCTGGTCCACGCCACCGGCAGCAGCCGCCAGATCGACGAGCAGGTGCGCGGCATGTCGGCCGGCGGCGCGGCGCTGTACGAAATCGACGCGGCCCGGCTCGCCGGCCTGCGGCCCGACCTGATCGTCACCCAGGCGCAGTGCGACGTGTGTGCCGTGCGCTATGCCGACGTAGTGTGCGCCGTGGAGACGATGCCCGAGCTGCGCGGCACGCAGGTCGTGGCCCTGAATCCGCAGACGTACGGCGACATCTTCAGCGATATCCTTCGCGTGGGCGAGGCGGCCGGCTGCCCCGCCGCGGCCGAGCGGTTGGTCGCCGCGCTCACAGCCCGCGTCGCGGCTGTGCGTGCCAAGGCGGCCGACGTCAGCAGCGGCGACGCGAGCAGCTCGGCTGCTCCGCAGCAGCCGGGCTGCTTGTCACCACTCGCCGCCCCGCGGCCGCGCGTCGTGGGCCTGGAGTGGCTCGACCCGATCATGGTCGCCGGCAATTGGATGCCGGAGATGATCGCCCTGGCCGGCGGCGTCTGCCATTTGACCGAAGCCGGCCGGCACAGCCCCTATGTGCCGTGGCCTACCGTCGTGGCCGAAGACCCGCAGGTGATCATCGTCATGCCCTGCGGCTTCGACCTGGAGCGCACGCTCGCCGAGGCGGCCCTGCTGCCCCGGCTGCCGGGTTGGCACGACATCGCGGCGGTCCGCGCCGGCCGCGTCTACGCCGTGGACGGCAACGCCTACTTCAACCGCTCCGGGCCGCGGATGGTGGATAGCCTGGAGATTCTCGCGCATCTGATCCATCCGGACGTGTTCCCGCCGCCGGGCGACCGAACAGCCTTCGCCAGGATGCCCTGACCAAATTCCCCTCAGCAACGCAACTCGAGGTCACCGCGTCGCCGGTGGCCAGGCATCCGCTGGGCCGGGCTGGGGTTCTCGACGTCTTTCCGCCCGTGGCAACGTTCCTCGGCGACGGATTGTCAAGCCTCGCGCTTCGTGGCATAACCTGCACATCCTTCGTCTCGCACTGCCAATTCATCGCATGGCATCGCGAACTGATGGGCAAGTCATCCAAACCGAGACCGGCGACGTCTGCGGGAGCAGGCTTGACGACCCCTCCAGAGTTGCAGTACGCGTTCGCAGCGACCTTTGGAGGGAACCCACTTGAGGTCCAGCAACGTCAGGCGCTGGAAGCAGCGCGGAAACCCTTTGCCGAAATCAGTCAGAGCGCTGACGACGATGCCAAAACGGCGATGCTCGTCTATTCCTACGCCAGCCTGCGCCTGCTTCCGGGATATTCGACGCTGAATCACGAGCATGCCTGGCGCATCCGAGAAGTCGTCGAGACAGTCACCAAGTACACGCAAGATGAGTCACTAGTTAGGCCCCTGAACTTCTTACTGGTGGCCCCTCCCGGAGCGGGGAAGAGTCAGCTTGTGAAGTCCATCGTGAATAAGCTGGTTGGATCGCCCGTCGGTCTCGTGTCGTTCAACATGGCCACGATGGAGTCGAAGGACGAGCTCGTTCGCGTCCTCGACGCGGCGCGCAACCTGGTCGTGGATGGCAAGCTACCGTTGGTGTTCCTCGACGAGTTCGACAGCAGCGAGAAGCACTATCCGCTGCTTCTTCCGTTGCTCTGGGACGGCGAGCTCGGCGTCGCGCACCGCGATCTCCGCATCGGTCGCAGCGTGTTCTTTCTGGCCGGCAGCCGCCCTAGCCTGCTGGGGCGATTGGAGCAAGCAAGGAGCATCTTCACCGCCGAAGGCGGAGGGCCCGCAGAAGACCATGACGACAAACTCGTGGACGTCTTTTCGCGCATGAACGGGAAGGTGGTGCAAGTGCCTTCGCTCAAGGGCGTCAGCGCCGTTGCCGACAAGGTGACGATCGCCATGCATCTCCTGCGCCGTCGTTTCAGGGCCTGCGAGTTCGTGCCGCGCGCGTTGCTCTCTTTCATCGCGGAAGCAGAGTTCCGGTATGAGGCGCGCAGTCTCGCCACCCTCATCGATATGATCCAAGCCGATGACGCGCAACAGTTGCAACGTCTCAGAAAGCGGCATCTCAAGAGCTTGCCGTTGAGGGACAAGGAGGCTCTCAAGCTCAGCCCCTTGGCGTTTCACCTAGTGAACGACGACGGTGCAGGGGGGCTAGTTAGCCTGTGGAACAAAGCGGACAAGATTGAGGATGAGTTGAAGATCCGAGACGATGTCTTGGACAAGGACACATCCTGGCCCGATTTGCCCTGGCGCTATCTCACCAAGCCAAGCGACGTGTTGCCGAAGGCCCAGCGATCGCCCGCTTGACCCACGCTTGATGGTACGCGACTCAGGGGTCACTCCGCGGCTTCGTCAACCAAGACGGACCGCAGGACCACAGGGTCGTTGCTTACCCCCCACGCGGCCTGGATGTGCTCTGGTCGCACCTGGTACCGTTGCTCCGTGCCCGCTCGACAACCATCTTCCCGCGCGAACTTAGCTGCCCAACCAATGACGTAACGGCGCCAGTCGTGCAACCGCTTTTCGAGGTACAAGTAGGCGTCGTTGGGAAACGCCTCGAGGGTTCCCTCGGCGGCGCAATCAAGCCCTGTCTCCGCGACCCGCGCCAGAGCCGCGTCGACGTCGCCGCGCGTTATGTCCCCCGCCCCCTTCCCCCGTCGCTGCTGCGCTATTCGCATGATGCGCAGCCGTAGATCCTGGAGCAACCCTTCCAGACGGAAGTAAGTATCTCGAGGG
>JBGQHD010000098.1:0-10104 GCA_041497795.1 Planctomycetia bacterium | reverse complement strand
CGGACACGGATCTGAGTGAGCCCTTCCGCCGGCAAGTCATCGAACCGCACGAAAAGCGGAGTCCATTCGGCGCGGACGGGCTGCTCCGTGCCGGCGCCGACCGCCCCCGGGCGGTAATACGAGCGCCCGTTCAGCACGCCCTCCACGGCGATCCGCAGCGACGGCTGGCGCGACTCGTCGGCGACCTTCAGATGGGCCAGCACCATCAGACGCCCGCCACGCGGCGGCGGAAAGGGCTCGCTGGCCAGCGAGGCCACCGGGCCGCCGCTGCTCAAGTGCACGGACGCTTGCCCTTCGTGCCGAATCGACGCATCCAGGCGCGCCGCCGCGCCTGGCTGCCGCGACGTGATCCAGCCGGGAATCTCGTCCGCGCGGGACGGCTGAGCCTCGAAGCCCGGGTTCGCCAAGAGATCGCTCGGCTGGTGCGTCTTGAGCACGTTCACGCGCGCGGCCAGATCGGCGATGCGCCGCTCGAGGCGAGCGGGCACGTCGTCAGGCACGCGCACTTCCGGCGGCAACAGTTGCACTTCCGGCAACGGAAACCAGGCCGCCACCAGCTCGAACGGCTGCAGCTCGAGGTCCCAATAGGCCCCCAGGTCGTCGCGGCCCGCCCTGGCGCGCGCCGCCGATCCAAGCCATTGCAGGCCCACCTGCTCCGCGACCGCGGCGCGGATCCGCAAGCCGACGGCCCAGGGCGAATCGTTCACCGCATACCACCAGGTGCGGCCCTGCCAGGCCGCGGCCCGCACGGTGACGGGCTGCGTCTTGCCGGGCGATAGAGTCTGAAACGGCACCGGCGGAAGCTGCCGGTAGACCGCCAGCCATTCCTGCAGGGCGTCTTGCTGGCCCAGCGGCAGCAGCCGGCCGCCATCGACCATGAGCTGCAGATCGCGGCCCGCCAAGGCCTGCGCGAATCGCTGGCGATTGTAGACATCCGACGGCAGCGACTGCGTGACGAGCCGGGTGAACGTGTCCTTGAAGGGGCTGGCCTCGTCGAACGACGCCAGTCGCAGCGTTTGCGGAGGATGATAGAACTGGCCGCCCGCCAGCGGCATGTCGGCGAACTGCGCATCCAGCGCCGAAGCGTGATCGGCCTCCCACTCTGAGGTGCCCGGCCGCGCGGCCAGCGGCGGCGCGATCTGCCGCGGCTGGAGAAACACGACGTCGCGCAAGCCGCGAACCTGGGCCGGATCGAGCCCCAACTCGGTGAGCACGTTGCCCAGCGTGCTCTGCGGCGGCAGCGTCGGCCGCAGACTGCGGGCGGCGGCGGGGGAATCCAAGAGCCGCGCCGCATCGAGATAGAGCCGCAGCGGCGGACGGTTGACGTTGCCGCGCGCCATGGCCAGGTCGCGCTGCAGCGTGCGATACAGCTCGCACAGCCGGGCGGAACGCCAGGCGAGCCACGCCGCGCGGTGAGGCCCGGCGAGCAGCCGTGCCCGCTCCAGGTGGCGCTGCGGCCCTTCGCCCCCAATCACGAGCTTCGTGTCGTGCTGGAACTGCTCGATGGTCACGTCGTCCAGGCCCCACTCCGGCCCTGGCAGAACGGCGTAACCCTCGGACGAGAGCCGCACCGCCAACCCGGCGAACGACGGATGGTGGCCGTAGCGAGCGATCAGCTCGCCGATGACGCGGCGCATCGCGTCCTGCACGCGGGGGTGGAGAGGATTGTAGTACGGGGCCTGCCCGTCCGTGGGCGAATGGTGATCCAGCCACGATCGGCCGTCGGGACCGACCCAGGCAATCCCCTCCGCGTTCAGTCCCCCGGTGCGAAGCAGGGCTTCCAGTGCGGGCAAGGGCGAGGAAAAATCCACGGTCGGCACCAACTGCAGCCGTTCGCGGTCGAACAGCCGGAAGAGCATTTCGAGAGCGTCCTTCGGCAGCGGGTCGCGGGCGGTGCCGCAGAACACGCCGCTGTCGTAGCGCGTGTTGGGTTGCAGGACGGCGCTGGGGTAGATCGTCCCGCCGTCGCTGCACACGCCCAGCATCAGACCGGTGTGGCCGGTGTGCTGGAGATACTCCACCAGCCGCGTCCCGCCCTGATAGAACGTGCGCCAACCGTCGAGCACGCGCTGGCTGTCGGCATCGGCCTCCTCGACGGCGGAAAAGCTCTTGGGAAAGTACGGCTTTTCCAAGTAGGCCCAGACCGGCCGGCCGAGGGAGACGCCGAGGGAGACATCGGTCGGCCCCGGCGCGTGCGGCAGCCGCTCCGGGCCGGCTAACACGCGCAGCTTGCCATACACCGCCGGCGCTCCGGGGCGGCGGTTGACCACCAGCGCCAGGGGAGTCTTGGTGCGCGGCCAGAAGATCACGCGGTGCTTTTGCCACTCCGCCGGCCGGTCGGCCGCTTCGTCGGGCACGTAGAAGCCCGAGTCGATGCCGATCGGCACCACCTGCCCGGCCGCGTTGGGCTCGACGATGCTCAGGCTGACCGATTGCGGCACGTTGCCGGGGTATTCGATCTCCAGCAGATGCGGCTTGCCCGGCTCGCTCAGCGGCAGGGCGTAGGCGGCCCAGGCGGCATCCGGCTCGCGTGGCTGCGGTGCCAACTGAGTGAGCCGGCCGAGCGGGTGCGAGATCGTCGAGACGTCGCCGCTGTCGAGCGGCCCGCGCCGCAGATACGGCACCGGCAGCTCCGTCAGGCGCTTCCACCAGGCCGGGTTGGCCGGATCGAGCTCGACCACCGGGGACCAGTCCGGCGTGCTGGCCACGGCGCCGGGCGTGAGCGCCAACGGTTGAGCGCCCAGCACGAGAAGTTCCAGCTCGCGGCGGGCCACGACGCGGCCGAAGCCGATGCGCGACCGCAAGTCCCGAGGACTGGCTTCGACGATCAGGCGGTACACTCCCTCGACCTGCGGCAAACGGACAACCAGGGGAATGAGGAGCGAGTCGTCGGCTGGGAGCTGGCGCTCGGGTGGGGGTTTTTCAGTCCACACCTCCTTGTCCGTCGCGGCGTCCACCAGCGCGACCTTGAACTGCACCGTCGTGCCCGGCTCGACGGGCAAGGCATACGGCTGAAGCTGGGCGCGCAGCACTTCACCCGGTGCGAAGATCATCGGCCGCGGCTCCAGCAGCAGCCGCAGGTTGTCGCCCGGCGCGCGGCGCACCAGCAGGCGGTTCGCTTGGCCGTCGAGATCGCCTTCCTGCGACGTGTGCAGCAACTGATCGAGCGGCACTTCCCGCGTCGTCGCGCGCAGGGGCGACTCGTCGCGGGCCGCCAGCGCGATCACAAGCTTGGACCCGGCCGCCGCGCTGACCTGGACGTCGATGGCCGAATACGACCGAGGGCTACGCTGCTGGATCCACGCGCTGCCGCGATCGTCGAGCCACACCGAGCCGGGATCGTCGGCCTCCACGCCCAGCAGCGTCACTTGGCGGACCGCTCCCTGCGTGACGCCGACGGAGCCGACCCAGGGACGGGGCGTGCCGCCTCCCCAGGCGATGCGGATTCGCAGCTCGGCCGCGAGGGCCGATGACGCCCCCAGCGGCCCCAGGCACGCCGCCACGCCGCACGCCAGCGCAACGAGCCACCCCTGCCGCGCGCGGGGACGCGCGCGTGGCTGGCGGGAAAGTCGCCCTGGGCTTGGACTTCCCTGTCCGCGCATGTGCTGGAGGTGCTATGACGACAATGCCAACGCGGGATGCCGGCGGTGGCGAGAAAAGCCGTGGGATTCTAGTTTTGCCTCGCGCCACGCAGTAGCCGAGTTCGTGCAGAATCCAGGTGGTTGCGGTGGCGGCAGACTAACCCGACGCGCAAGCGAGAGCGGCCGACGTGCAAGCGCGCAAGCGAGGGTGGCCCGACGGCTTCCGTGCTTGCATCCCGGCTTTTCCCGCTCGCGCGGCGGCTTCCCTCGCTTGCGCGTCGGGTTAGTGTGCCGTGTGCCGCCGTGGACCGAAGCCAAAGACAGAGAACGAGGGACCAGTTATATTGCCAGCGGAACCTCGCCGTAGCCCAGGAAGGTGAGGGTCTTTCATGACGTTTCTCCCGCACGTGCGCCATGACCGCTGACCCTCGTGAGACATCGGCTCCCGCGCCCTCGGGAGGTAAGGCCGCCTCCCCGCAACCCAGCCAGCTTCCTCGCGCAGCCACCCTCGACCAGCGCGGCGGCGTGGCCTCGGCCAGTTTTCTCGGCCTGCTGGCGACGCAGTTCTGCGGCGCCGCCAACGACAACGCCTTCCGCATGCTAGCAATCGGCCTGTGCACGCCGCTGCTGGGCCGGCAGCATGCTTCGCTCGTCATCGCCGCCGGCCTGGCCTGCTTCACCTTGCCCTACATGCTGCTGGCGGCGCCGGCCGGCTACCTGGCCGACAAGTTCAGCAAGCGGCGGGTGATCGTCGGTTGCAAGCTGGCGGAGATCGTGCTGATGCTGGCCGCGGTGGGCACGATGGCCTGGGTCGATTCGCCGACGCTGCACCTCGCCTGGACTCAGGGCTGGAAGGTGGACGTGCACGTGCCGTTGCAGGTGATCGCCGTGCTGGCGCTCTTGTTCTTGATGGGCAGCCACAGCGCCCTCTTCAGCCCTTCCAAGTTCGGCTCGATCCCCGAATTGGTGCGCCCCGAGCGGCTTTCGGCGGCCAACGGCGTGATGGGATTGGTCACACTCGTGGCCACCGTAGGTGGGACGCTGGTCGGCAATTACTTGGCGTATCTGACGGCGCCCAACCTCGGCCGCTTCGCGGTCAACGGACCCTCGGCCGGCGCGGGACTCGGCCTGATCGCCCTGGTGCTGGTCGGCAAGGCCGGGCTGGGCACGGCGGCCAGCCTTCTCGTCCGGCCGCTCGAGTCAGCCGATCCGGCGCGGCGATTCCCCTGGAACTTTGCCAGGCAAACGATCGGCGACCTGCGGGCGCTGGGCAGTCACAAGGCCCTGCTGCGCGTGTCGCTGGGGATCGCGTATTTCTGGTCGGTCGGCGCTCTGGCCAACCAGAACATTCTCGCCCTGGCCGCCGACAGCGGCCTGCAACAGGTGGAAGTCAACCCCCTGCTCGCCGCTCTGGTCGTCGGCGTCGGCGTAGGCAGCGTGCTGGCCGGCGTGCTCTCGGGCGGGAGAGTCGAGCTGGGCATGTTGCCGCTGGGCGCCGCCGGCATGGCCATCGGCGGCATGGCCCTGTTCACTGTGTCCCCGGAACTTGCCACGCCGGAGGGGGCCTGGACAGGCGCGAAGGTGATGGCCTGCGTCTGGCTGGCCGTGCTGGGCCTCAGCGCGGGCCTATTCAACGTGCCGCTGGAATCGTTTCTCCAGCATCGCAGCCCACGCAATATCCGCGGCTCGATCCTGGGAGCCAGCAACTTCATCAGCTTCTCCGGAATGCTGACGATGGCGATCGTGTTCGCAGTGCTGCGGCAGCCGGTCGTTGAGGAGGGAGGGACGGAATCGCCCTGGTTTTCGGCCCGCGAGATCTTCCTGCTGGCCGGCGTGTTCACTGTCCCCATCGTCGTCTACATCGTGCTCTTGATCCCCGACGCCACGCTGCGGTTCGTGGTCTGGCTGGCGAGCAAAACGTTTTACCGCATCCGCATCCATGGCCTGGAGAACCTGCCGGAGCAGGGCGGGGCGCTCCTGGTCTCGAACCACGTGAGCTGGCTCGACGGCATCCTGCTGCTACTCACCGCACCCCGGCCGGTCCGCATGATCGCCAACAGCCAGTTCGTCACCGGCCGGGTAATCGGCTGGATGGCCCGCGTGATGCAGGTCATTCCCATTACCCTGGGCAGCAAGGGCTCGGTCCGCCGCACGCTCGAGACGGCCCGCGAGGCCCTCCGCCGCGGCGAGCTGGTCTGCATTTTTCCCGAGGGGGGCATCACCCGCACCGGCGAGCTGCAGCCCTTCAAACGGGGCCTGCTAGCGTTGGTCCAGGGGACCGACGCCCCGATCATTCCGGTATTCCTCGATGAGCTATGGGGCAGTATCTTCAGCTTCGAGGGTGGCCGATTCTTCTGGAAAATCCCCCGTCGCTTGCCCTATCCGGTGTCGATCCATTTCGGTCCGCCGGTCACGGGCGCCCAGGATGTGGGCGACGTACAGCGCGCGGTGGAACGACTCGGGACGCATGCCGTGGAACAGCGCTCGACGAGAGAAGTCATTCCCCCCAAGGCCTTCCTGCGGACCTGCCGCGCCCGCCGCAAGAAGCTGCTGCTGGCCGATTCGCTCGGCGAGCAAATGACCGGCGGCCAGGTGCTGCTCCGCACGCTGATCCTCCGCCGGCTGCTGCTCCGCGAGGTGCTCGCGCCGGACGAGAAATACGTCGGCATCCTCATCCCCCCCTCGGCCGGCAGCGTGATCGTCAACGCGGCCATGCCGCTCGTGGGCCGCATCGGCGTGAACCTGAATTACACGCTCTCCAAGGCCGAGATCGACCACTGCATCCGCGAGTGCGGCATCCGGCACGTGCTCACCACGCGCAAGGTCATCGAAAAGCTGACGGAGAAGTTCCACCTGCGGCTCGACGGCGTGGAACTCGTCTACCTCGACGACCTCCGGGCCAAGGTGCGCTTCAGCGACAAGCTGGCCGGCCTGTTCGCCGCCCGCTGCCTGCCGCTGGGCACCCTCGAGAAGCGCCTGGGCATCGACCGCATCCAGCCGGACGACGTGCTGACCGTGATCTTCACCTCCGGCTCGACCGCCATGCCCAAGGGGGTAATGCTCACCCACCGCAACGTCGGCTCGAACGTGGTGGGCATCGACGGCCTGATCAAGCTCCGCGAAAACGACGTGATCGCCGGCACGCTCCCTTTCTTCCATTCGTTCGGCTACACCGCGACGGTTTGGCTTCCGCTGATGCTGGGCACCACGGGGGCCTATCACGTCAGCCCGCTGGACTATCAGATCGTCGGCAAGCTCTGCCGCCACGCCAAAGCCACGATCCTGGTCAGCACGCCGACCTTCCTCCGCGGCTACCTGAAACGCTGCCAGCCGGAGGATTTTGTCACGCTCGACGTGGTCGTGGCCGGGGCCGAGAAGCTGCCCACCGCGCTGTGCGACGCCTTCGAGAAGAAGTTCGGCGTGCGGCCCGTGGAAGGCTACGGCACGACGGAGCTTTCGCCGCTGGTGTCGTGCAACATCCCGCCCGACCGCCGCGCCGGCGACGAAAACCGCCTCCGCGAGGGTTCGGTCGGCCGCACCATTCCCGGCGTCCAGGCCAAGATCGTCGATCTCGAGTCCGGCGCCGATCTGCCTCCCGACCACGAAGGCATGCTGCTGGTCCACGGCCCCAACGTGATGAAGGGCTACCTCAACCATCCGGAGAAGACCGCGGAAGTCATCCGCCACGGCTGGTACGTCACCGGCGACATTGCCCGCATGGACGCCGATGGCTTCATTTTCATCACCGGCCGCTTGAGCCGGTTCTCGAAGATCGGGGGCGAGATGGTGCCGCACCTCAAGGTCGAGGAGGAAATCCAGCGCATCCTCGGCAAGGACGACGAGCTCAGGGCCGCCGTCACCGCCGTGCCCGACGAAGCCAAGGGCGAGCGCCTGATCGTGCTGCACGTGCCGCTGGACAAAGAGCCGGAGCAGATCCGCAAGGAGCTGCTGGCGGCCGGGCTGCCGAAGCTCTTCGTGCCCTCCCGCGACAGCTTCTGCCAAGTAGACGAAATCCCCGTCCTCGGCTCCGGCAAGCTCGACCTGAAAGCGGTCAAGCGGCTGGCGCTGCAGAAGTTCGGAATGCAGCGGGAGAAGCAGTAGGCACACGAAGCAGTAGGCACACTCCGCGTGCCGTCCAAAGTAGGCCTCTCGCTCCGCGAGATGCTACGTATCGCGAAGCGAGAAACTCGTAGGGTGGGCAATGCCCACCAAAGGACCGCCGCGAAGCTGGCCGCGATCGTCAGGCCCTTGGTGGGCAGCGCGACAATGGCGGCGGACTTCGTAGGACGCATGATGCATGTCTCCCGCGATGAGCTGGCGTAGGAAACGACGGGAAATAACTCCTGGCTCACGTAAGCGTCCGACGGATAGGTCGCGAAGAAGAACACCCGCGGATCGACGGAGCGGTCCTTGGCCAGCGAGAATAGCGACTCATCGACGATGCCCAGCTCAACTTCCGCCGCCACGGGGCGCCCGTCGGCCGCGCGGGTGCGGATCGGGGTGATTCGAGAGGTTCTTTAGCGGATTCCAGCCGCCGCGGGGGCTGAGGCGAGATCATCGCTTGCTTTCAGCCTGCCCCACAGTTCGCGGGCGGCGTCGGCTTCGACCTGCGGTGAAAAGCGAACCGATAGCACGGTGAACGAGGAGGCCGTCGCCAGAGTCCCAAGGATCAACAGCGCGACGGGCCATGCGAGTTGGCCGCCAAAGAGAAAGCCGGCCAGTACGGCGCCGACGTTGCCGCCCGCGCCGACGATGCCCGCGACCGGCCCCAGGGCCTGGCGATTCACGAACGGCACGACGGCGTAGGTGGCGCCGTTGGCCATTTTGACGAACAGACCGGAAAGGAGCAGCGCCGGGATGGCCCAGGCCAGATCGCGCATCTGCGAGAACAGCATCAGCGCCAGGCCTTCGCACAGCAGCACCACGAAGAGCCACGAGACGCGGCCGCGCAGACCGAATCGCAACCCGAATCGGTCGCCGATGATTCCGCCAAAGCTGCGGGCGAACAAGTTCATGCCGCCAAAGGCTGCGGCGGTGCAGCCCGCCCCCGTAAGCCCCAGACCGAAGTAGTCGGTGAAGTACAGCGCGGCCACGTTGTCCATCGTCAGCTCGACGCCAAAGCACGCCCCGTAGGCCACGAAGAGGGCCCACACGCGCGGATCGCGGCAGGCGCCCCAGAACGCCCCACGCCCGCGCCTGGTGCTGGGCAGCACGCCACGAGACCGCAGCTCGCGGTAGTTACCCGCGGGGCAGTCTTGAGTGAAGCGATAATATGCCAATCCGGTCGCCAGACAGAGGACGCCGGACAGAAACATGGCTAGCCGCCAGCCCCAATGACTGCCTAGCCCGAGCGTCACGGCGAACAACGTGAACAAGACTGGCATGACGGCTTGGGTCACGCCGCCGCCCAGGTTTCCCCAGCCCGCGGCGGTAGCATTCGCCGTGCCGACGCAGTTGGGCGCGAACATCACCGACGTGTGGTACTGCGTAATGACAAACGAGGCGCCGATCGCGCCAATGAGCAGCCGAAAGACCAGAAACGACTCAAAGTTGTGCGCCAGGCCGATGCTCATCACGGGCAGCGACCCCAAGACCAGCAACCAGGTGTACGTGAGCCGGGGGCCGACGCGGTCGCAGAGCCAGCCAATCATCAGTCGGGCCAAGACCGTGATCGCCACCGAGGCAATGATGGTGGACGCGATCTGCGGCTTGGTGAGCCGCAGTTCCTCGCGGATCACCGGCATCAGGGGGGCCACGCCAAACCAGGCGAAGAAACAGAGAAAGAACGCGAGCCACGTCATGTGGAACGCGCGGATCTGCGGCCAGGCGAATCGAAAGAAGTTTCGCCAGAGCGAAGTGCACTGATCTTGCGGCTGCACGTGATTCTCCGCGGGGATGGGCCAACTTCCGCGTTGGCCCGCCGCGGAGACCGTGCCACCGCACACTTCTGCCGGCGCAGGACGCGACCCTCGACCGGGAGCGATTGCAAGCGCCGCGCCAAATTGCCGAGTGGCGCCGAAGGTGGACGCTGCTGGAAGCGTAAGTCGCTAACCGTGCGGTATGTGGGAAAAACCGAAGGTGCCGCACATTCAACGAGTCGTGTACACACACCGCCGTTCAATCTGCCGTTGATTGCGGCACCGCGACGGCTCTGTGCCTGTTTCCTGGGCACCCGTCGCAATTCAGAGAGGGCCGGCAACCGCAGCGCAGTTTGCTAACTTCAAGCGGCAACGCTGAATACGCCGACGTGCTGCGGGCGCCCGATCATCGCGGTATAGCAATTGCAAATACGTCCTCAACTGGAGATTGCGCGATCTTATTGCGCGATCTTATTGCGCGCTGGCTATTGCGCGCTGGTATGGGCGGATTAACGCCGAGCGCCGGAGCCAGTCTCTTTCTTTGCAACCACGAATAGTACGAATTACACGAATGAGAGCCAAGGCGCCGCCGCTCAACGCGGCCGCCACACGCATTTCATTCGTGTTATTCGTGCTATTCGTGGTTTCAAGGTCGTGCTATTCGT
>JBGQHD010000097.1:0-10137 GCA_041497795.1 Planctomycetia bacterium | reverse complement strand
GTCGGGCGTGCAGCCCTGCTCGGCGAGCACTTGCAGGCCGATCGTGTCGAGTGTGATCTTGGTCAAGACCGAGGCGTGCCCTTCGCCGCGGCGCGGGTCGCGGTTGACCTCATCGACCAGTTGCCGGACGGTCGAGCGGCCGTCACCGATCACCTGCGCCGGCTTGCGCAAGGCCGCGGCCACCAGCTTGCCGCCGATCACCAACAGGCGGTGGTCGTCGCCGGGAATGAACGTCTCGACCATGATGTACGAGCTTTCCTCGTGGGCCGCCTGATACGCGGCCAGCACCTGGTCCTTGGTCCGCAGATCCGTGGCCACGCCACGGCCGTGATTGCCGTATTGCGGCTTGAGGACGACCGGCAGCCCCAGCTCCTGGGCCGCCGCCCAAGCGTCGTCGGCGTCCTTCACCGGACGGCCGACGGGCACGGGCACGCCGGCCGCGTGCAGCAGCGTGCGGGTGAGCTGCTTGTCTTGGGCGATTTGTTCGGCGATGGCGCTGGTCTGGTCGGTTTCGGCCGTGCAGATGCGGTGCGCCTTGGCCGAGTAGCCGAGCTGCACCATGCTTTCCCGGTTGAGCCGCAGGGAGGGAATGCCGCGGGCCTTGGCGGCGGCGACGATCGCGGCGGTGCTGGGTCCGAGCTTCACTTCGTCGGCCAACGTGCGAAGTCGCCCGACTTCGCCCGGCACATCGACCGGCTGATCGTGCACCGCCGCCAGGACAACCTTGCATCCCGCCTGCAGGGCGGCAATGGCCACGTCTTCTTCGCGAAATTCGATGACGACCTTGTACACCCCCTCGACGTCGGTCTCGCGCGCCCGGCCGAAGCCCACCTCGATGCCAGCGAGGCTCTGGAGCTCGAGCGTGACGTGCTCGAGGATGTGGGCCATGTAGGTGCCGCGGTCGAGGCGCTGAAAGAACCCGCCGCGCTCCCCCACGCTGCAGCGGTGCTCGATCAGCGTGGGGAGCCAGCCCTTGAGCCGGTCGTTGAAGCCGGGGATCATCTCCGACGAAGTGTCCTTCAGCTCGCCGAGATCGACTTCCGCCTGCAGACAAGGGAAATGGGCCCAGATGTTCGGGCCGCGAAGCACCCAGATATCGCGGATTTCCATGAAGCGTTCCTGAAAGTAGCCATCTCGCTCCGCGAGATGGAATGCGGCCGACTCGTTCTGCGAGTCGGCCGGCAACTTGCAGCGCGAGTTGCCGACGTTCCATCTCGCGGAGCGAGATGGCTACTTTGAAGAATACCCCTGGCGGCCAAAGCTGGCTACCGCGGTTGCGGGGTCGTCAGGTGGTCGCGGCGACCGGCGCGGGCGAGTTGCCGCCGCCGATGACTTGGGCGACGTTGACTTCGCGGTTGGCCGCTTCGGCCAGGAGGCGCCGCCCAACGTACTCGATGGTGTCGTCGATGACGTCGGCCTGGCAAACCAGCAGGTCGCCCGGCTTCAAGGCGGCCAACGCCGATTCGATGGCGTTGTTCCAGCCTTGATGTCCCTCGACGACTTTGGTGCGCGGGCCTTTCTCGATCCCTTGCCGGAACAAGGCGATGATCTGGCCCTGCTCGCGGCCGCGGAGGTAGTGGTCCTCATAGACGAGGACGCGGTCGAACGCCGCGCCCAGCAGCTCGCCTTGGCGAATCATGTCTTCGTCGCGGCGGTCGCCGGCCGCCGAGTAGATGCAGGTCCGCTGGGCGTTGGGGAATTGGTCGAGCGCCTCGAGCATCGCCGCCAGCGACGACGTGTTGTGCCCGTAGTCGAAGATCACCGTCGCGCCGCCGACCTGCACGATGTTAAAACGGCCGGGCACCTTCTCCATGGTCGGCGAGAACGACTCCATGCCGGTGCGGATCACCTCGGCCGGCACGCCCAGCGCCCAGGTGGCGGCCGTGGCGGCCAGCGTGTTCTCCACCTGGAAACCGATGCGGCCGCCGTGCGTGAGCGGCACGCGGTCCAGCGAGAGCAGCGGAATTTCGTTGGCGCCGTCGGCCAGCACGATCGACCGGTCGCGCACGAAGACGGCCCGCCCGCGGTTCGAACGGTGCCGGGCAATCACCCCGTCGTTGGCATCGCGGCTGAAGAAGATCACGTTGCCCGGGCAGTGCGAGGCCATGGCGGCCGTCAGCGGGTCGTCGGCCTTGAGCACGGCCGTGCCCTCGGGAGCGACGTTCTCGACCAGCACACGCTTGACGCGGGCGAGCTGTTCTAGCGTCTCGACGCCGTGCAGGCCCAGGTGGTCGCCTTCGCCGATGTTGGTGACAATTGCCACGTCGGCCCGGTCGTAGCCCAGGCCTTCGCGGAGGATGCCGCCGCGGGCGGTTTCCAGCACGGCCGCCTCGACCAGCGGATTCATGAGGATGGCCTTGGCGCTGCGCGGGCCGCTGCAATCGCCGACGTCGATCCGGCCGCCGCCGACGTAGATGCCGTCGGTGCAGCACATGCCGACGCGGCGGCCCCAATTGGCCACGATATGCGCCACCATGCGGGTGGTCGTCGTCTTGCCGTTCACGCCGGTGATGGCGACCACCGGCACGCGCGACTCACGCGGAGTGGGGAAGAGATGGTCGATGACGGCCTGCGCTCCGTCTCGTCCGCCGCGCAGCGCTTTGGCCGCGAACAGTGAAAGATCGGGGTCCGTCGTCACGCTCAGGATGCCTTCCTTCGCGGCGAACGGGCGGTTCAGCTCGGCGGCCGCGTATTCGATGCCCGCGACGTCGAGGCCCAGGATATTCGCGGCCTCGACCAGCCGGGCGTTCACTTCCGGAGCAATCAACTCGGTCACATCGGTCACCGGCGACAGGGAGGCCTGGCCGTCCGAGGACGGCGAATTGTGCGACGGTGTTCCCTGCGACGATGTTCCCCGCAACGGTGTTCCCTGCAACGGGGACGCCAAGTGGACTGCGACCACGGCGTAGACCTGCCGGCCGATCACGAGCGCTTGATAGCGCGGAAGGCCGGCGGCAGCCTCTTCATCGGCAACGGCGAGGCCGCAATTGCGGATCAGCCGCCGGGCGGAGCGTGCATTGGCGGCCAGGGCCTCGGCCACCGCGCTGGTTCGCTCGGTCCGCGCGCCGTGAATGCGCTTTTGCCGCGCGCCGTGACCAAGCTGCACGAGCGAGTGATCGTCGAGCCAGAACGCCGGCACGCCGCGCCGCCCGGCTGCGGCGACCAAGGCCTCGGTGTTCTTGGCGGAGCGGGTCTCGGCCGCGACCTTCCACAGTCGCAGCACGGCCTGGGCACGCTCGAAGGCCTCGCCACGGACGGCGGCCCGGATGGCGGCCAGGGCCTCTTCCAAAGCCGCCTCGGCCACCTCCCGGTTGTGGTAGGCCACGGCGGCCTGGTACACGCCGGGCTCGCTTGTGGCCCGAACCTGGCAGAAATCGTCCACGTCTTCGCCGGCCAGTCGCTGCAGGTCGAGCGTCTCGGCGGCCACGGCGTGGGCCAGAATCGTCGCCAGCCAGCCGGCCTTATCGCCGTCGGTCATCTCCGGCAAATCCGTCATGTGCGGAAAAAGCCGGTCCATCATCTCGCCCGACGTCAACGTGGCTGACTGGGCGAGCTCGTGACAGTCGATCCAAGCCTCCAACACCGGCTTCGTGCGCCAGATGTTGGGACCTTTGAGCAACAAAACTCTCGACGGCTTCATGGCTTCCTTGGTTATCCGTGCGGCGACGCCTGGGAAGTGCCCTGTGGTTTGGCCCGAAAAGGTGCGAACCCAAGCAGTTTGCCGAAAGATTCAAAAAGAGTGACTTAAGTGATTTGGCGGTTGATCGGCGACAGACGGCCACCAGCATTTGGCTGGAACAAGGTTTGGCCCGTTGATGCAAACCGAGTGCCACGACGAGGGTCGTGGAAAGCAATGTCGTTGGCTCAGAAATAGAGTTGCCGCACTGGCAAACAGTGCAACCCGCGATCCGAAGGCGGGCCTTCGTGCCAACCGACAGAATTGCCGTGCTGGAGCGTCCCGACCATCCGTGTCGGACGAAAACTCGATGGATCTTCAGCAGCGTTCATGGCAGTAAATCGCAAGAGCGGAAACAGGCAGCTTCTTGCGCGGACGTGAAGGACTGTTCCACTGCTCAGTCGCAAGGAGAGCCGAAACGAATGTCTCGCGCTTCCCCACTAATCGATTGTAAGTCGTCACATCGCCGACGCAATGTTACTAAAACCGTTTTGACCGGCCGGGCCACCGGAATCGATGGCGGCCTCGGGTGCCAGCGACGTGCAAGTTTGGCTTTGAAGCGCCCTGTTCGTTGGCCAGCCACCCCGCGCGAAGGACGCCGGGGGAGAAGTTTGGGAAGTCTACAAAAGTCCGGTAAAAAGGCAATACTCTCCGGTCCGGAAATGCTGCACTTGTTCGCTGTCTGGCCGATCCCTAGGATTCTGGATGCTTGACATCACTGCTGCCCATGCGTGGACGCTCACGGCCACCCTACCTTGGCATTCGCGGCCTAGAGGTTTCATCTGGCTGAATGAAAGTTCGCCTGGTTGAAATCAATCTACGAGGATTGATGTGGCATAACAGCCAGTAGCAAGAAGGCTTGCGACCCACGGTCACCGAGTTCTCATGTCCCGCCCCTCCGATACGGCACCGCCCAAAGGCATGGCTCCGTTCTGGCGGGAGGCGGTCGAGTCACAACTCTTGGCTGGCGAGCAAGTTCGGGCGGCGATTGAAACCGACCTGGACGATCAGTTGCGTTTCGCCACGGGCTGCCTGGTGCTGACCGATGGCCGGCTGCTGTTCGCCACGCGGCCACTGGGCGAAAACCGCACAGCGAGCCACCTATCCCAATGGCACGCTTGGCAGCTCGATGGTTCGCACGAGCTTCGCATCGCGGATCACGGCGGGATCGGCAAACTCGAATTAGTCAGCGCATCCGGACGCATCGCAGGCTGGCCATTCACCGCCGCCAAGCACTCCGCCGCTCAGCACTTCAAGAAGCGGTTCGACGAGCGCCGGCTCGGCGCCTCGCTGTCGCGGGCCGAAGCCAACGGCGAGCACGAACCGGCCCGAAAATGCCCCTCCTGTGGGGCCACCTTGCCGCCGGACGAGATCGATTGCCCGCAGTGCTCGCCGGAGGCCGCTCCGCCGCCGGCCCGTTCCTTGATGCGGCTGCTGCGCTTTGCCCGGCCGTATGCCGGGCTGATCGCGGTGGGCTTTGCGCTCACCCTGGCCGGGACGGCCGCCGGCCTGGTGCCGCCGTACCTGACGATGCCGCTCACCGACGACGTGCTGATTCCGTTGCAACGGCAGCATGCCGACGGTCTCGACAGCGGCGTGCGCGTGAGTCAGGTCCTCTGGTATCTCGCCGGCTTCCTGGCGGCGATTGTCGTCTCCTGGTCGCTGAGTTGGGCCCGCAAGTACGTCATGGCCTGGGTCAGCGAGCTGCTCTCGGCCGACATCCGCAACCGCACTTACGCGCACCTGATGCGGCTGTCGCTGGAGTATTTCGGCGCCAAGCGCACCGGCGACCTGATCTCGCGCGTGGGCAGCGACACCGACCGCATCTGCACCTTCCTGTCGGTGAACATGGTCGATTTCAGCACCGACGTGCTGATGATCGCCATGACCGCCGTCATCATGCTCTGGATCAATCCGGTGCTGGCCCTCTTAGTGCTGATACCCTTTCCCTTCATCGCCTGGATGATGCAACTGGTCCGCGTGCGGCTGCGGCACGGCTTTGGCCGCGGCTATAACGCCTGGGGCCAGATGCTGAACGTGCTGGCCGACACCATTCCCGGCGCCCGCGTGGTGAAGGCCTTCGCCCAGGAGCGCCGCGAGGTGGAGCGCTTCTCGCGGGCGAACCAGCACGTCGTCGATGTGAATAACCGCGTCAACCGCCTGTGGTCGCTGTTCGATCCCACGATCACGCTGCTGACTGATTCTGGCGTGCTCGTCGTGTGGCTCTGCGGCGCGGCAATGATCGCCAGCGGGCAGATCACCGTCGGCATGCTGACGGCCTTCCTGGCGTACATCGCCCGCTTCTACGTGCGGCTGGAGTCGATGAGCCGCATGCTGACCGCCACGCAGCGGGCCGGCGCCGCCACGCACCGCATCTTCGAGATTCTCGATCGCGTCCCCAGCGTGCCCGACCCGGTGCGGCCCGTGCACCCCGGCCGCGTCCGCGGCCAGATCGAGTTTCGCGGCGTCGCCTTCAAGTACGGCACGCGCTCCGTGCTGCGGGGCATCGACCTGGCCATCGCGCCGGGCGAGATGATCGGCCTGGTCGGCCCCAGCGGCTCGGGCAAGAGCACGCTGGTCAATCTGCTGTGCCGGTTCTACGACGTCGGCGCCGGGTCGATCCTGGTCGATGGCGCCGACATTCGCTCCTTTCCGGTTGATGAGTACCGGTCCAACATCGGCATCGTGCTGCAAGACCCATTCTTGTTCTACGGCACGATCGCCGAGAACATCGCCTACGGCCGCCCCGACGCCAAGCGTGAGGAGATCATCGCCGCCGCCCGCGCCGCCAACGCTCACGAGTTCATCCTCAAGCTGGCCGACGGCTACGACTCGCTGGTGGGCGAGCGCGGGCAGGCGCTTTCCGGCGGCGAGCGGCAGCGGATTTCGATCGCCCGCGCGATCCTCATCGACCCCCGCATCCTGATCCTCGACGAGGCCACGTCGTCGGTCGATACCGAGACCGAGCGGGAAATCCAGGCCGCGCTGGATAACCTCATCCAGGGCCGCACCACGATCGCCATCGCCCACCGGTTGAGCACGCTGCGGAAAGCCGACCGGCTGGTGGTGCTCGACCAAGGGCAGATTTGCGAAATCGGCACCCACGACACGCTGCTGCAACAATCGGGCGTCTATGCCCGCTTCCACCAGGCCCAGTTGCAGATGGCACATGCGATGTGAGGTAAATGCAAAATGCAAAGTGCAAAATGCAAAGTGCGAAGGCAAGGCCGAGGATGGATTAACAAGGCCCGAACGGGAAGAACACGGCAAGAGCTAACGTCCGGCCAATTTGCATTTTTCACTTTGCATTCTTCACTTTGCATTCTTCCTCCGCCCTTCAGTGAACCTTCGCCGGAGCGCGAACCATCGTGAACCCCGCCAAGCCGCCCGATTCGGGCCTGGGCATCCGGCTTTTGCTGGATAGCTTCGGCCGCCTCGTGCTCACCGACGCCCAAGGCGTCGTGCACGCCGGTGTCGTCCCGGTGCGGGCATTCCCGCTGAGCGATCCGCAGCATTGGATCGCCCTCTGCGACCCTCAGGGGCACGAGCTGGCCCTGATCGAAGACACCAAAGACCTCTCGGCCGAAACGCGAGACCTGCTGGCGGCCGATCTGGCCGGCCGGGAGTTCTTGCCGGCGATCCAGCGGATCAAGGCCGTCTCGGGCAGCTCCGAGCCTTGCGAATGGCAGGTCGAAACCGACCGCGGCGCAACGCGGTTTATGCTCAAGAGCGAGGACGACGTGCGGCGGATCGGCCCGCACCGCGTCCTGGTGATCGATGCCGACGGCGTGTGCTACCTGGTGGCCGACGCGCGGCGGCTCGACGCCTTCAGCCGGCGGACGCTGGAACGGTACATCTGATTTCGCGGCCGAGCGTCGAGGCAATGATCGAGGCGATAACGAGATCGCCCGGCATTTCAGGCCTACCGCCGCAGCCGCTGGGTTTTGCTCTTGGCTTGCCCGTCGGCGGGAGCGTCGGGGCCCGACAGATACCAGCCCCCGTAGAGCAGCGCGCCGCCCAACGCCGTCCAAAAGACTCCCCCCGCCCCGGAGCGGCCGCTGGTATCCCAAATGTTGAAACCCCAGGGCGAAAACAACGCCACCAGCACGCAGTACGCGCCGAGGAGGAAGAGCGCGTAGATTCCGATTCTCATTCCGATCGCTTGCAGCCACGCCTGCCACGTCCCGGCCGCGTCGGCCGTTTCACGCGTGGACGAGTCTGCACTGGCCGTCGCGCTGGCAGATGAGGGCTTCGGCACCACCGCGTTTGGGGCGGCGATTGGGGCACGTTCCGAAGGAGACGCAGAGGCAGCCGCCGGGTTTTCCGCGACGGCGGCCTCGGGGCGCTTCGCCACCGCCGCGCTGCGGCCCGGTTTGCCGCTGCGTTTGCCTTTTTTCCCTTTGCCCTTACCCACAAGGGATCTCCTGGCGATCGTGCAAGTAGCTCTCGCCCACCGGATAGTTCTGGTAGCGGACGGAATAGTATTTCTCGAACCACTCCGCGATATCCGGCTCGACGCCCGCGTCGAACTCCGGCGTCACGTGCAGCGTCTTGCCGTAGAAATCTTCGCGGATTTCCATTCTAGCCCAATGGCCCATTGCAGGGCATGCAACAGGCTGATTTCGGTACTTCGGGGTCGGCCGGTGGCGGCACGATACGGCCGTCTTCGATCCACACGTCGTGCACTTCGCCGTTGACGCCGTTGGCGGGGTCGTAGACGGTGCCGTGGGAGATTTTGAGGAGGGACATTCGCGCGTAGGCTAACACTAACCCGACGCGCAAGCGAGGGAGGAGCGCCGCTTGTCCCGCTCCTCCCTCGCTTGCGCGTCGGGTTAGTGTGGCAGTGTGCCGGCGCATGGACTCTGCACCGGCACGCCGTTATTCTACATTACCGACTCGCCCTACTTAACATTCCCTCCAAGGTGCTGATGTGAGCCTATTCTGCCTTCGACGGTTCTCGCAAGCTGCCGCCGCGGCACTTTGCCTGGCGATGCTGCTCATCAACGCTTCGCTGCTCATCAACGCTTCGTCGGTCGTCGCCGCCGATTCATGGGTCGTTTACGACGGCTCCGATGGGCCGGGCAAGGGCAAGCACATCGTCCTGGTCAGCGGCGATGAGGAGTATCGCTCGGAGGAAACGCTGCCGCAATTGGGCAAAATCCTGGCCAAGCACCACGGCTTCAAATGCACCGTGCTGTTCGCCATCGATCCCAAGGACGGCACGATCAACCCCAACGTCAGCAACATCCCCGGCCTGGAGGCCCTCGACACGGCCGACCTGCTCATCATCTTCACTCGCTTCCGCGACTTGCCCGACGACCAAATGGAGCATCTCGTCAAATACATCGAGTCGGGCCGGCCGATCATCGGGCTGCGGACGGCCACACACGCCTTCAACATCGGCCGGGGCAAGAAGTACGAGAAGTACTCCTGGAACAGCGGCAACAAGGAATATGCCCAGGGCTTCGGCCGCCAGGTGCTCGGCGAAACGTGGATCAGCCACCATGGGCAGCACGGCAAGCAGAGCACGCGTGGCCTCGTGGCCAAGGGGCAGGAGACCCACGGCATCCTCCGCGGCATCAAGGACGGCGATATCTGGGGGCCAACCGACGTCTACGGCGTCCGCCTGCCGCTGCCCGGTGACAGCCAGCCGCTGGTGATGGGCCAGGTGCTCCAAGGAATGAAGCCGGATGACAAGCCCGTCGAGGGCAAACCGAACGACCCGATGATGCCGGTCGCCTGGACGAAGAGCTACAAATCGGCGTCCGGCAAAACGGCCCGCACGTTCTGCACCACGATGGGCGCGAGCCAGGACTTCGCCAGCGAAGGCCTGCGGCGGCTGCTGGTGAACGCCAGCTATTGGTGCCTGGGCCTGGAGGACAAGATCGCGGCCAAGAGCAAGGTCGATCACGTCGGCGAGTACAAGCCGCGGCTGTTCGGCTCTGGCACGTTCGCCAAGGGCGTGAAGCCGGAGGATCACAAGCTGCCGTAAAGTGTGGCCGACTTGCTCCGCAAGTCGGAGTCCAACTCGCAGAGCGAGTTGGCCACGCGTCCGCCACGATCTCGGCGATCGCCTCGTCTCGCGGTTAGAATGGATGGAAACCGCGACATCACCCATGGCCCGGCCTGACGACGACCAACTGGCTCAGCTTCTCACCGAACTGACTGACTGTCTGCGCGCCGGGCAGCGGCCGGATCTCGAGGCGGTGATTCGCCAGCATCCGCAATGCGCCGCGGAGCTGCGGCAGCTCTGGGCCGCCATCTTGATCGCCGAGGAAATGGCCAGCGGCACGCGCGACGCCGGGGCCGCGCCATTGCCGCACGTGGCGCTCGGCGAGCAGCCAACGATGCCCCAGACGCCGGGGGGCGCCGACGCTCCCACCGGGCCGGTGTCTCCGGCGGACGGCCGGTCCGGCGAATGGCCCTCCGCGACGCTGCCGCGGCAGTTTGGCGATTATGAG
>JBGQHD010000096.1:0-10173 GCA_041497795.1 Planctomycetia bacterium | reverse complement strand
TGCCGTCCGGGCCGTTGGAATCGACCTGTCACCCGGCATGGTCGAAAACGCACGCGAGCAGCTAGCCGAGTACTGCGAGACCAACCCCGGCGTCAAGACGAACGTCGTCTTCGTGGAAGGTGACATCTGCCGACCGTTGCCGTTTGCCGATGGCGAATTTGACATCAGCCTATGCTTGTATACGGTCCTCAATCACGTGCCCGTCGAGAGCCTGCCGCAGGCCGTTCGCGAGATGCTCCGAGTGACGAACCTCAATATTACCACGGTGCGCTCGAAGGGCGGCCTGCCGACCGTCTATGTCTGCGGCATGGACCAGGTACGCGAATGGAAGCAATCGGGCGACCGGCTAACCTTCACCGACCGTGACGGCCGAAAAATGGAGTTGCCGGTGCACCTGTTCCGCTACGACGAACTTCGCCGCCTGTTTGACCCCGCTGGCGAGGTGGAGGAGTGCTTCGGGCTGGACATTATGGTTTCAAGGGCGATGGAGCAGCGCATCGTGAACGAATTCTTGCCGGGCGACGAACTCGTGCTCCAACAACTGGTGCGGTTGGAAGAGGAATGGTGCCATCAGCCCCCCTTCATCGACATCTCTAACCACATCGTCATCATTGCAAAGGCCAGCGCCAGGGCCTAATCGATTGTGCCGAGGCGCGTCGTCCGAGAGGCTCGGCTTATTGATCCCTCAAAAACCCGCCCAGAAAGCAGTCTTGTGAGAACCCATCGCCCCCCAAACGTCGTTTTCGACCGCAAGATCGCCATCGTCTTGGACGAAAACATGACCGCCACCACCGCGATCGTCGTGGCGGCTCATCTCGCCCTGAGCCTGGGCAAGCACGCCGACGATTTGATGGGCGAACAGATAACGGACCGATCAGCGAACGTGCATTTGAGCCTGGCAAAATACCCGGTGGTTCTGCTCCGGGCATCCCCACCTGTTCTCAAGGACTTCGTCAAGGAGGCGAAGGCAGAAGGTGTCCTGGTTGTCGATTTTCCGCGGTCGGCACTGGACTTGTGGACGGATGCGGAACTCGCCAGCGACCTTCAGAGACGAACTGAAGAGGAAATTGACTTTTGGGGCGCTGCGATTTATGCGATCCCCCAGATCGTAAATCGGCACACGGGATCGATGGCCTTGTTCCGGCCGCAGATTCCGTAGCGCGACAGCAATAGAAGAAGAAAACGGGCTGGCACGATGTATGTTGGACGTTCGATGTTGGCCGTTCGGCCCTAACCGAGGTCCTTCACCGGCTTGCCGTCGCTCAGGCGGTTGCGCAGTCGCTGGAATTCGTCTTCGTACTGCTGCGTGAAATCGATGCCCAGGTGATAGAGGATCGTGGCGGTCAGGTCGGCTGGCGTGACGGGCCGCTCGGCCACGTAGCCGCCGTCGCGCGTGGTTGCCCCATAGACCTGCCCGCCTCGCACGTCGCTTGCCTCGTATTCCGCCGCCGGCCAGTAGGGCCGTGAAGGCGTGCGGCCAGTGGTCGCGGCCGGTTTTCTGCGTGTTGCTGCGCTATGTTCACTGGCCGGGTCAACTGTTTCCGTGAACTTGCCGAGCTTCGGCGTTCTGCCGAACTCGCCGACGGACGAGCGTTCGTGGTAAGATTCCAATAGGGGGGCCTGGTCGCCCGCTCGACTCGGAGGAAGCACATGACAACAACAGCTTATCGCGGCGTGGTGCGCGGCGGAATGGTCTTGCTCGACAAAGAGACGCCGTTAACCGAAGGCACGGAAGTTCTGGTCACACCGCTGGCCGGCGAACGTGGTTCTTCTGCGGCCATCCTTGCGGCTATGGACAATTCCCCCAAGGTTCCCGCCGAGTGGGTGGATGAACTGGAGCGGCTCATTGCGGAAGGACGGCGTCCGCCGTCGCCTCCCGTGTTATTCGCGGACGAACCGGGCGTCCAGGAGAACGGTTGATGCCGGCAGCGCTGCTTGACACCAACGCGGTCAGCGACCTGATGCGCGACCAGCCGAAGGTCAGGGCGCGAGTCGGCAATCATCCCGATCCCAAATTGGCCAGTGTGGTCGTGGTTGGCGAAATCCGCTATGGCCTGAGCCGCCTACCGCCTGGCAAGAAGCGCAACGATCTGGAAGGCCGCGCCCAGAGCATCTTGACCGCCTTCCGCATCGAACCGGTCACCGACCCAATCGCCGCTGCGTATGGCGATCTCAGGGCATCTCTGGAAAGTCAAGGACTCAATCTCGACGACAACGACTTATGGATTGCCGCGACGGCACTGACTCTTGGCTACCTTCTCGTGACCCGCGACCAAATCTTCCGTTGCGTCCCCGGTCTTCAAGTCGAGGATTGGAGCGTTTGAAAAGGTGTAAGCGCGGCGACGCTCCCCTCACTCCGTGCCCGTAAAAACTGTGCGGCAGCGCGTCATGTCCTCCTTCGCGGAAAGGAGGAGAAGGAGGACAGGAGATGAAGGCGAACGGAGAGGAGAAGGCGGACGCAGCTCATTTCACGCTCGCTGACGCCAACAGGGCTCAGTGGACGCTTCGCCTCTAACCGAGGTCTTTCACCGGCTTGCCGTCGCTCAGGCGGTTGCGCAGACGCTGGAACTCGTCCTCGTACTGCTGCGTGAAATCGATGCCCAGGTGATAGAGGATCGTGGCGGTCAGGTCGGCTGGCGTGACGGGCCGGTCGGCCACGTAGCCGCCGTCGCGGGTGGTTTTTCCATAGACCTGCCCGCCTCGCACGCCGCCGCCGGCTAGCAACGCCGTGAAGGCGTGCGGCCAGTGGTCGCGGCCGGTTTTCTGCGTGTTGCTGCTCTGCGTGAACTGGCCGAGCTTCGGCGTCCGGCCGAACTCGCCGAGCGCCACCACCAGGGTCGTCTCCAGCAGGCCCCGTTCGTCGAGGTCGCTGAGGAAGGCCGAAAAAGCCTGATCGAAGAGTGGGCAGAGCAGGTCTTTGAGCTTCGAGAAGTTGTTCTGGTGCGTATCCCAGCAGGTGTTGACGCCGTCGATCTTGGTTTCATCCTGCCAGTTGACCGTCAGCAGCGACGCACCGGCCTCCACGATTCGCCGGGCCATGAGCAGGCTCTGCCCGACCGCGGTCTGACCGTACCGCTCGCGGACGCTCGGGGGCTCGCGGCGGAGATCAAACGCCTCGTTGGCCTGACTTTCCAGCAGCTCGAACGCGCTATTGAGAAGCCCGGCTTCTCCAAGAAGCCGGGCTTCTGGCCCGGCACTACGAGCATCGGCGCTGCGGGCCTCGACGGCCGGCCCCGCGGGCGACGGCGTGCGCAGCTCTTGCAGCAGGCCGCGCCGCCGGCGTAGCCGCTCCAGCGGCACGTCGTCGGTCAGACGCAGCCCTTCCAGCTCGAAATCGGCCCGGCCGAGGTCGCCCTGCAAGAGGAAGGCGTTGTGCCGCTCGCCCATGCGGCCGCCCGTTTGGCCAGCGATGCGCTTCTCCTGCCCAGGGAACTGAAGGTACCAAGGCAGGACCATCGAGGGGGGCAGCCCGGCCTGGCGTTGGCCGTACCGCATGACGAGCGAGCTGAGCGAGGGCCAGTCTTCGCGGCTGGCCTGGTCGGTGGTCGGTGGGCCGAAAAACTCTCGGCCGCTGAAGACCTCGCTGCAGGCCGGGCCGTGCACGTTCATCTGGTGCGTCATCGACCGCAGCAGGCAGACTTTGCCCATCACGCGGGCCAGCCGCGGCAAGTGCTCGCAGAGCTGAATGCCCGGCACGCTGCTGGCCACCGGTTTGAAGACGCCGCGCACCTCCGCCGGAGCGGTGGGCTTCATGTCCCACAGGTCGATGTGGCTGGGGCCGCCGAAGAGGAAGAGAAACACGCACGAATTGCGGCGCCGCTTCTGGAGGGCCGGGGTCTTGGCCGGCATCGCGCGGAGCAGAGCCAAGTCGGACAAGCTTAAGCCCAGCAGGCCCAAGCCGCTGCCGTACAGCAGCTCGCGGCGCGTCAGGCCGGCGCGCCGGCTCGTCCGTGGCGTTGGCTGTTGGCGTTCGCTGTGAAGGCATGGAGGCTTCTGCATCGCGGTGACACACACGAGAGAGCACATCGAGCGAGGCGGTGATGATTCTGCGGCGAGCATTCTGCGGCGAGCATTCTAATGCCCAAGGGACTGAGACGCGAGACAAGCGAGTGGCGACCGGGTGGCTGGGGCTGAAAGCGGCTGAAAGCCGGCTTGCGCTTCGCTCCAGCCCCAGCCACCCCTCTCGCTAGCGCTACAGCCCCAGCCATGCATGGGACGCAGCCAGTGCGTTCATCTTGCGTGCTTCGCGTGCATCTTGCATCCTGCTTGTCGCACCTGTATCTCGCACGCTCCGCATGACCCCCCAGGCCGCCTACGACGAACTCGTCCGCCGCTCGCGCGAGCGCAGCTTGCTCGTCTCGTGCATCGAGCTTATCGGCTGGGACGAGCTGACCTACATGCCGCGGGGCGGAGTCGAAAACCGCAGCCGGCAGATGGCCTATCTGGCCGGGCTGTACCACGACGCGGTGGCCGACCCGCGCGAAGGGGAGCTGCTAGGCATCGTGTCGGCGTCGCCGCTGGTGGCCGATCCGCTCGCCGCTCCGGCCGTCAACGTGCGGCAGTGGCGCCGCGTCCACGAGCGCATTTCGCGGCAGCCCAAAGCGCTGGTCGAAGAGCTGGCCCGCGTCACGACCGCGGCGCAGCAGGTCTGGGCGGCCGCCCGGCAGAATGAGCGCTTCGCCGAGTTTCGGCCTTGGCTCGAACAAATCGTGCGACTGGTGCGCGAACAAGGGGAGTGCTTGCGAAACGCGAACGTAGGACGGATTTCCAATCCGTCCGAGAAGGCTTTGGACGGACGGATTGGAAATCCGTCCTACGTGACGTCTGCGGCCGATTCCGGCTACGACGCCCTCTTGCAGGACTACGAGCCGGGCGCTTCGGCCGAGCAGTTGCGCCAGCTCTTTGCCGCGCTGCGGCCCGAGCTGGCAGCGCTTCTCGACGCTATCCGCGGCGCCAATCCGCGGACCTCCAGCGCCATCCTGCGGCGCGACTATCTGCTCGATCGCCAGAAGATCTTCGGCGAGTCCGTGGCAGCGGCGCTGGGCTTCGACTTCGACCGCGGCCGCCTCGACACCACCACGCACCCATTCTTCAGCCCCATCGGCCCGGGCGATGCGCGGATCACCACCCGCTACCGACAGAACGACTTCGCCGAGGCCTTCTTCAGCCTGTTGCACGAGTTGGGGCACGGACTCTACGAGCAAGGGCTCGACGCCGAGCACTACGGCACGCCGCTGGGCGAGTCGTCGTCGCTGGGCGTGCACGAGGCCCTGGCCCGGCTGTGGGAAAACGCCGTCGGCCGCAGCCTGCCGTTCTGGCGGCATTTCTTTCCGCAAGCCCGCGAGGTCTTCCACCAGGCGCTGCACGACGTGGATCTGGACGAGTTCTACGTCGCGGTCAACCACGTGCGGCCGAGCGTGAACCGCGTGCGGGCCGACGAGGCGACCTACGACTTGCACGTCCTCGTGCGCTTCGAGCTGGAGCAGGCCCTGCTGTCGGGCGACCTGCAACCGGCCGACTTGCCAGCCGCTTGGAACGAAAAGTACCGCGAGTACCTGGGCGTCACGCCGGCCAACGACGCCGAAGGCTGCCTGCAGGACGGCCACTGGAGCGCCGGCCAGTTCGGCTACTTTCCGACGTATACACTGGGCAATGTCTACGCGGCCCAATTGTTCGCCACCGCGCGGGCCAGCTTGCCGGACGTGGACGAGCAATTCGCGGCCGGCGATTTTGCCTCGTTCAATTCCTGGCTGGGCGACCGCATCTATCGGCATGGCCAGCGCTATTTGGCCGTCGATCTCATCGAGTCTGCGACGGGGCAGAGCCTGGATCACCGACCGCTCGTCGAAGCGTTGCGGCGCAAGTACGGCGAGCTGTATGGCACCTAAAGTAGCCATCTCGCTCCGCGAGATGGAACGTGGGGCAGACAGGAATGTCTGCCCCACGAGGACGGCAGCCAGATGTCATCTCGCGGAGCGAGATGGCTACTATCCGACGCTCGCCTCGCTCGCCCGCGTTGACCCTCTTTTCTCGCGTCTGATATACTCCGCCCGGTGGTTGCGGAATTCGGCATGTCGGGCGTGGCTCGACGCCTTGCCCATTGGCCGCTCCAGGGTTCCGCATTCCGACTTCCGCACTCGCATCAAAGGGATTGCCATGACCTCCGCAGCGACGACAACCTCTCGGGTTTACGACGACATCACGCAGACGATCGGCAACACGCCGCTGGTGAAGCTGCGGCGCGTGGCGGCCGGCTGCGTGGCCACCATCGCGGCCAAGCTGGAGAACCAGAACCCGCTGTGGAGCGTGAAGGACCGCATCGCCGCCTCGATGATCAACGCCGCCGAGCGCGACGGCAAGATCAAGCCCGACACCGTGGTCATCGAGCCCACCAGCGGCAACACGGGCATCGGCCTGGCGTTCGTCTGCGCGGCCCGCGGCTACACCCTGAAGGTGACCATGCCGGAAAGCATGAGCCTGGAGCGGCGGCGGATGCTCAAGTCGCTGGGGGCCGAGCTGATCCTGACGCCAGCGGCCGAAGGCATGCCCGGCGCGGTTCGCAAGGCCGAGGAGATGATCAAGGAGAACGCGAACTACTTCATGCCGCAGCAGTTCAAGAACCCGGCCAATCCGGAAGTTCACCGCAAGACGACCGCCGAGGAGATTTGGCGCGACACGGGCGGCCAGGTCGATATTGTGGTCAGCGGGGTGGGCACGGGCGGCACGATCACCGGCGTGGGCGAGGTGCTCAAGAGTCGCAAGCCGAGCGTGAAGATGATCGCCGTCGAGCCGGTCAACAGCCCCGTCATCACGCAAAAGCGCGCCGGCAAGCCGCTGCAGCCGGGCAAGCACACCATCCAAGGCATCGGCGCCGGCTTCATCCCCGACGTGCTGAACCTCAACGTCATCGACGACGTCATCCAGGTGCAGGACGAAGACGCGATGGACGTGACCCGCAAGATGGCCAGCCAAGAAGGCCTGATGTGCGGCATTTCGTCCGGGGCCGCGGCCTGGGCGGCGATCCAGTTGGCCAAGCGCCCGGAGAATAAGGGGAAGCTGATCGTGGTGGTGCTGCCGGACCTTGGCGAGCGATATCTTTCGACGAAGTTGTTTCCGGAATAGGCAAGACATGCGGCCGGCTCTGTGCCAGTCGCGAAGATATTTGCGAACCACGGATAGCACTGAAGGCACGGATGACGGACGGATGGATTACGATCCCCGGGCGTCTGTTCTCCGTTGTCTCCTGTTCGAACAGAAGGAAACAGAGGCAACAGAGAGGCAATCGATCGACCAGCAACGTCTCATCCGTGCCTTCAGTGCTATCCGTGGTCTCGTGAACCCATCTCCTGTCTTCAGAAGCTCGGCTGGGCACCTGGTCAGGCCCCAACCCAAAACCGAATCAAAAAGAAGCCCTTCTGGCGCTTTTGGTAGGACGTCTTGGAATTGCCACCCTACGACGCCGTCATCCTCGTCTCCTTCGGCGGCCCCGAAGGCCCGGACGACGTCATTCCCTTTCTGGAGAACGTCCTGCGCGGCCGCAACGTGCCGCGCGAGCGAATGATGGAGGTCGCCGAGCATTACTATCACTTCGGCGGCGTCAGCCCGATCAACGAGCAGAACCGGGCGCTCATCACGGCGCTCGTGTCAGAGCTAAATGCCCACGGGCCGCAGTTGCCGGTCTACTGGGGCAACCGTAACTGGCATCCGCTGCTGCCCGATGCGATTGGCCAGATGGCCGAGGACGGCGTGCGGCACGCGCTGGCGCTGGTGACCTCGGTCTTCAGTTCTTACTCCGGGTGCCGGCAATATCTGGAGAACCTTGCCGACGCTTGTCGCCAGGTCGGGCCGACCGCGCCGCGGATCGACAAGCTGCGGGCGTTCTTCAATCATCCGGGCTTCATCGAGCCGATGACCGAGCGCGTGCGGAGCGCGCTCGAGGAAATCCCGGCCCAGCGGCGTGGCGCGGCGGCGCTCTTGTTCACCGCGCACAGCATTCCGGCGGCAATGGCGGAGACGTCCGCGTATGTGCCGCAATTGCGCGAGGCTTGCCGATTGGTGGCGGCCGGACTGGCGCGTGACGACTGGCAGCTCGTCTATCAAAGCCGCAGCGGCCCGCCGACGCAGCCCTGGCTGGAGCCGGACGTCGGCGATTACTTGCGGCGGCTCAAGACCCGCGGCGCCGAGGATGCGGTCGTCGTCCCGATCGGCTTCATCTCCGATCACATGGAGGTGCTCTACGACCTGGACACCGAAGCCCGGGCCATTTGCGAGGAGGTCGGCCTGAACATGGTCCGCGCCGGCACGGTCGGCACGCATCCGCAGTTCGTGGCGATGCTGCGCGAGCTGATCGCCGAGCGCACCAGCGGCGCGCCGCGCCGCTGGCTGGGAGAGATGGGGCCAAGCCACGACGCGTGCCCGGCCGACTGCTGCCCGGGCCGGCGGTAGGTGCCGCGAGCCGAGCGGCACCGGCGTCGCCACGTGGCCGCGTCTCTCCGAGACGCGAATGCGAGTCTCGGAGAGACTCGCCCACGTGAGCGGTCCCGCCCGGCAGGCGGGACCTACTGCCCCGCCTCGCCGGCTTTCGCCTCCGCCAGGATCTTCTCCATCAGGTCCTTGGGCGACGTGCTCGGGTGCACCAGCCGGCCGTTGATGTACAGCCGCGGCGCGCCGTCGGTTTTGCAGGCCACGCCGAGGTGGAGGTCGTCGTCCACGGCCTGATGAACCGCGTCGCGGGCAAACTCCGCCGCCAGCTTTTCGCGGTCCAGTTGCAGCGACTCGGCCGCGGCCAGCCCCTTGTCCGCAGTGCTGTCTGGCCCCTGCTTGCAGAACCAATCGTGCACCCGCCAGAAGGCTTCCTGTCCGCCGACCCGGCCGGCGGCCTCCACCAGCCAATGCGGCTGGAGCGCCTCTTCGGTGAAGGGAAAATGATAGAACTCGGCCCGCACATTCTGGTGCTTCGTGGTCCATTCGCGCACTTGTGCGGCCATCCGAGCGCTGACCGGCTGATGACAATCGAGGAACAGCACGACCCGGATCGGCGCGTCGTCCCGCCCGGCCTTCCAGCGGCACTTGCCAGTGGGAATCTCCACGGCCGACCGCTGGCGCCACTCGTCGTAGAAGCTGTCGGCGACGAGCGCCGGCCGGTCGAAATCCGCGGTCCGCGGCGGCAAATCGGCCGCGTGCAGGGTCGCCAGCATGTCGTGCAGCGCCGCGACGGAGTTCAGCCCGACCACCTGCACGCCGTTGATGAACAACGTGGGGGTACCCCGCAGGCCGACTTGCTCGGCCTCTTGCACGTCGCGCTCCACGTATGCCCGGACTGCGGCGCTTCTCATGGTCGCCAAGAACTTGTCGGCGTCGTCGAAGCCCAGCGATCCCAGCGCCGCGGTCAGCTCCTCGTCAGTGAACTGACCGCCATGGTCGAACAGCCAGCGGTGCAGGGCCCAGAAGCCCTCGTTGCCGCGGAGCAGGCCCGCCGCTTCGGCCGCCCAAGCCGCTCGGCAAGCGTTGGGGTGCGAATTCTGCTGCTTGGCGATCACGGCGTTGCACTCCGGGCAGAGCGGAAAGTGCTTGATCGAGAACGCCATCGAGTCGTAGGCGGCCAGTGCCCGTGACAACTGCCGGTCCCACTCGCGGCAATGGGCGCACTGGTAATCCGTGAAGATCACCAGCCGCACGGGCGAAACGGTCGGGCCGCGCCCGTAGCGTCCGCGGAAGGCGGGACGACCGGTCGCCCTCTGGGCCTCGCGGCGCGAGATGTCGATCACTTGCCGGATCGACGCCTGGAGCAGCACGTTGGCCTCGTCGGCGATCTGCTGCCGCAGCCGAGCCTGTCCCCAGCCCAGCGCGGCGCTGGCGACCGCCGCGGTGCAGACGAAAGCGATCAACGGACGGCGCGGGAAGCCGGCGGCGGCCGTGGTCTCGACAACCAGCCAAAACGCCACGTTGCCGGCGTGCACGGCGGCGCAATAGGCGCAAAACGTCCCCTCCCAATACATGATGCCGGCGAAGCCCAACGACCCGGCCAGCCCCACCCGCGCGAGCCATCGCACGCTCGAAGGCAGGCCGGCGCGCGGGGCCAGCAGCCAGGCCGCCAGCAGCCCGCCGAAGTACGCGACGCCCAGAAACGAGACCGGCCAGCCAAATCCCGCGTCTTCCCGAAAGGGAATCTTG
>JBGQHD010000095.1:0-10191 GCA_041497795.1 Planctomycetia bacterium | reverse complement strand
GGCCGTTTGCCGGAGATCGAACGCGTGCTGCAGATCCTCGTGCGCCGCACCAAGAATAACCCGGTGCTGCTGGGCGAGGCCGGGGTCGGCAAGACGGCGATCGTGGAGGGTTTTGCCCAGAACGTCGTGGAAGGCAACGTGCCCGAGTTGCTGGCCGACCGGCGGATCGTGGTGCTCGATTTGGCGATGATGGTCGCCGGCACCAAGTACCGTGGCCAGTTCGAAGAGCGCATCAAGGCGGTGATGAACGAGGTCCGCCGCGCGAAGAACACCATCCTGTTCATCGACGAGCTGCACACGCTGGTCGGGGCGGGCGGCGCGGAAGGGGCCATCGACGCCTCGAACGTGCTCAAGCCGGCCCTGGCTCGCGGCGAAATCCAGTGCATCGGCGCCACCACGCTCGATGAATACCGCAAGTACATCGAGAAAGACGCGGCCCTGGCCCGGCGGTTCCAGGAGATCATCGTCGAGCCGACCAGCAAGAAAGAGACGGTCGAGATCCTCAAGGGCCTCCGCGGCCGTTACGAAGAGCATCACCGCGTACAAATCACAGACGACGCCCTGGCGGCGGCGGTCGAACTATCCGACCGCTATATCACCGGGCGTTGTCTACCGGACAAGGCCATCGACGTCATCGACGAGTCGGGCGCCCGCGTGCGACTGCGGTCGATGTCCAAACCGCCGGACCTCAAGGAGATCGACGACGAAGTCGAGCGGCTCAACAAGGAAAAGGAAGAGGCGGTGGCCAACCAGGACTTCGAGAAGGCCGCCAGCCTCCGCGACCAGGCCGACAAGCTGAAGCGGAAGAAGCAGACGATCACCCGCGAATGGCGGGAGAAATCGCGCGAGACCGACGGCGTGGTGGACGAAGAGGTGATTGCCGAGGTCGTGTCCCGCATGACCGGCATCCCGCTGACCCGCATGAGCACCGAAGACTCACTCCGGCTGATGGAGATGGAGAAGGACCTGCACAAGCGGGTGGTCAGCCAGGACGAGGCCATCAAGGCCATCGCCAAGAGCGTCCGCCGCAGCCGCAGCGGCCTGAAAGACCCCAAACGGCCGACCGGCTGCTTCATCTTCGCCGGCCCGACCGGCGTGGGCAAAACCCTGCTGGCCAAGGCCCTGGCCGAGTTCATGTTCGGCGACGAAGACGCGCTGATCCAAATCGACATGAGCGAGTACATGGAGAAGCACAACGTCAGCCGGCTGATCGGCGCTCCGCCGGGCTACGTGGGCTTCGAGGAGGGCGGGCAGCTCACCGAGAAAATCCGCCGCCGGCCGTACGCGGTCGTGCTGCTCGATGAAATCGAGAAGGCCCACCCCGACGTCTACAACATGCTGCTGCAGATCATGGAGGAAGGCCGCCTGACCGACAGCTTCGGCCGCAAGGTGGACTTCCGCAACACGATCTTGATCATGACCACCAACGCCGGCGCGTCGGCGATCAAGAACGAAGCCTCCTTCGGCTTCCGCAAGGGCGACTCCGACGCCTCGTACGAGAGCATGAAGCAGCGGGTGAAGGACGAGATCGAGAAGGTCTTCCGGCCGGAGTTCCTCAACCGCCTGGACGACCTGATCGTCTTCCGCCACCTGAACGAGGAGGACTTGAAGAGCATCATCGACATCGAGCTGTCGAAGGTCCGCAATCGGCTGGTCGAGCGGGGCCTGAAGCTGGTGCTGACCGACGAGGCCAAGACGTTCATCATCAACCGCAAGGCCATCGGCGAAGAGAGCGAGGACGACTTCGGCGCCCGCCCGCTCCGCCGCCGCGTGGGCATGATGATCGAAGACACGCTGGCCGAGGAGCTGCTCAAGGGCGAGTTCAACGGCAAGGACACGATCACGGTCGATGTCAAGGAAGTGGCCGGCAAGAAGCAGCTCGTCTTCGACGGCTCGATCACCAACCACGGCGAAGCCGTGGCGGCGGGCAGCGAGGCGAAGGAAGAGTAAGGCCGGCGAGCCGGGATGTGTAAGCACCCGGTGCGATGCACGCTGGATGGCCGGCCAATCGGCTCTTGACGGCCCGGATGTCGTGTTGCAAATTGTCGGTAGAAATAGATATCTACCTACGATTTGCAGAACCCATGCCCGCCGCCGATCACCACGAACAGCGCGTTCTAAAACTGGTCCGCGCCGCGGGCGTCATCCGGCCGCGCGACCTTGCCGCGCATGGCATTCCGCGCGAATACCTCGTTCGCCTTCGTAAGCGCGGCGTGCTGGAACAGCCAAGTCGCGGACTCTACGTTCTTGCGGACGCCGATCTGGGCGAACGCCAGTCGCTTGCCGAGGCCTGGACCGTGGAAGGATTGACATCCGCGCCACTGGCCCGGCAGAGAGATCGGCGCGCCTTGGCCTGGAATAAGTCGAGAAACAGGCCAACGCGGACGTACTTTTCCATTTCCGCGCGCTCCGCGTCCGTGAGATCGCCGCGGTTGTTCTTGTCGGCCAACTCGTTCATGCGCCGGATGGCCGCCGGCTTGAATTGCAGTGCGAGAATCGAGCGCGCCGCCTCAGGACTCAGGTCAGGGCTGCCAGGAGCAACCACTTCGGTCAGAATGTCGGCTTCGGTGACGGTGCTCATACCCGAATTATGCCATTAGTCGTGGGATTCACCCAACACGTGCCGCTCGTGCTCCGCGGTGTTCCCACGCCCTGCCGCCACCTATTCCTTCATCTTCTTCTTCCGCTGCCCCACGGTCAGCGTGACGGGCTGGCCGTCGTAGAGCAGCTTCGACTTGAGCTCGAAGCCCTTGTCCAGCGCGCGGTACTCGAAGGGGCCGGTGCCGAAGGGGTCTTTGATGTCTTTGAGCTTATCCGGCCCGCCTTCGGCGACGGCAATCGCGGCCAAGAGCATCGCCATGCGGGCTTGGTGACGGCGCTCTTTGGCCAGCACCTTGTCCACCGCCGGAAGGATGAGCCCGGCCAGCGGCCTCTCCACCTTCGTCTTCTTCGCAAATTCCGAGTATTGGGCATCGAACTCGTCCTTGGGCCGCGCGACGAGTCTGGCCAGCTCGTCGTACGCGGGAAGCATGTCTTCCGTCAGCTTGACGGCCTGATCGAGCGTATCGACGCGCTTGACGGCCTCCGGCAGTTGCGGTGGATTGGGGCCTTCCCCCGGGCCAAGGACGTTCTTCCACAGCTCACGCCAGGAACCCGGCTTGGCTTGCTCGGTCTCCTTCAGTTGCCTGATCAGCCACTCGACCATGAACTTCTTCTCGAAGACGACGGTTTGCTCCAGCGTCGGCGCCGGCGGCAGGGCCTCATACGCCGCCACGGCCCGGGCATAAGGAACCTTAAGCTCGGGCACGTAGGGGGTCATGACGTCGATCGCCATGCCCTCGATCGCGTAGCGCACCAATTGGCTGATCATGACGGGGTCGCGCGCGGTGTGCCGCGCCAGGGTCATCATGGCGGTGGCGTCGGCCCGGCCCGCTTTCCAGTTCCCCTGCTCAAACTCGTGCCGCGCGTGCAGAGCGGCCAGGCGAGCCAGATCGCGCGCCTTGGCGAGCTGCGGCAGCAGCATATTTTGCCCGTCGTTATAGTCGAGGCCCCAATCGCAGCGCTCGAGCCTCGCCCCCCGATGCAAGTACATCAGACTGTTGTGCGACGCGGCGATCAGCTTCAGCGCCTCGCCCTCGAGAGGAACCTTGTCCCACTCCGCCAGCGGCTTTTCCTGGTCCTTGTTCAGCGTCGGCAGCAGCGCGAAGGCCTGCCAATACTGCACCGCGGCGTTGCCGGCGAGGTCCGGCTGGGGATCGGCGGCCGGGGCCGTCGCCGGGCAGAGCGCGAGGAGGGCCAGCGACAACAAAAGGGCAACGAGGCGAAAGCGTCGCATTAGAGTTCTCCTGGCAAGGCATGAAGTTCGGCATCAAATCGAGTGAAGGCGCGGACCGGTGCCAGTGGCGAATTTGGTTCCGGCCCGAGCACGGCGTGTCTATCGAGCAAGGCATCCAGTTCTTCGGGCGACTGGGCCAGCGCGCGGCGGTATGTCCAGAGCGTGGGCAGCGCGTCATCGAACGCATTGGCTAGCAGCGGCCGGGGCGATTCGGGGGTCTCCGGTTCAATCGCCACCTCGCGCTCCCGCCGCAGCAGAATCGCCACCACCAACAAGCAGGCGGCGGCCACGCCGGCGGCCAGCGCGCTGCCCCAGATCACACTGCGCCGCAGCCGGCGCGATCGCAAAGGCACGAGCGAGGCCAGGCGGTCGGCGATGCGCTGCCTGAGTTCCAGCGACGGCTCATGCGGCCGCAGAGCCTGAAGCTCGGTTTCCAGTGGGTCGTGTGCCTCGTTCATGGGATCAGCTCCTCGGCCAACTGCTCGCGCAGCTTGGCCAGTGCGTAGCGGTAGCGCGACGCGGCCGTGTTGGCCGAGCAGCGCAGCGCCGCGGCGATCTGCGGGAACGTCAGACCACCCCAGATCTTCATCACCAGCACCTCGCGCTGCTCTTCCGGCAGGGCGACCAGGGCGGCCTCGACGGCGGCGCGGCGCTCGTTTTGTTCGAGTGGACCGGCGAAGAGCGTCTCGCTCTCCGGCCGGGCCGTCGCTTCCTCGCGGCGGGACTGCCGCTTCCGGCCGCGCAGCCAGTCCAGCGCGCAGTGCTTGACGCAGGCATAGAGGTACGCGGTCGGCTCGGCAACCCGCTCACGCGACCGCCAGAAGCGGACGAACGCTTCCTGCACCACGTCCTCGGCATCGGCGCGGCTGGTGACCCATTGCCTCGCCAGCAAGACCAGCGCAGCGCCGTGCTCATCGAGCCAGACCGACCATGGATCGCCGCCGCCCGTCATGCACCACCCCTGGCCGCCGGAAAGGCCGTCTGTAATCAAGACGCCGCCAGACAGCCATTCTGCTTAAGGGGGCACGAAAGAAATAGCGGACATGACGACGGCGCAGCGAATCTCGTTCCAAGGCTCCGCCTTGGAACGCACTGCCGCAAGGCTCTGCCTTGCCGGCTCTGCGCCCATACGCCATGTCGTCGAGGCAGAGCCTCGAGGGCAGTGCGTTACGAGGCGGAGCCTCGTAACGAGGTTACCGCTCTGCCGCGCCGGCTTCCGCGGGCTTCCGCTCGAACAGCCACACCCAGCCGTGGTTCTCGTACTCCGGCGGCAGCTTGGCGTAGAGGGCGCTATAGCGCTCGCTGACCTCGCGCAGCTCTTTTTCGACGGCCTTCCGCTCCGCGGGATCTTTGACCGCCTTGGAGCCGTAGACCTTATCGATCAACTCGCGCCGCTTTTTCCCGACGGTCTCCAGCTCCTTGCGGACCTTGTCTTGCTCGGCCCTTTCCTCGGCCGTCGGCTTCGGCCGATCGGGCTTCTGCGTGGCGAAGTCACCTACCAAGAGGTCAAGCCGGCCGTCGCCGTTCCAATCGACGGCGCAAACTTTGGCCCGCACCCCACGGCGGGCTTCCTTCGGCGCGTCGTCGCCGTAATGAGCTTCGCCCGGCGGGACGAGCTGCTCGGCGGCGGCCAATTTCGGCTCTTTCGCCGTACCGACGTTACGGAACAGCGAGACGCTGCCGTCGCCCGCGCCCACCAGCAGATCGAGCTTGCCGTCGCCGTCCCAGTCGGCCACCAGCGGCCCGGCGTCGCCCTCCACGCGGAGGGGCTTGCCGCCGGCCATGAGCTGCTGCTCCTTGCCGAAGGCGTAGCCCTTGGCCGTGCCTTCGTTGAGCACCAGGTACACGTTGCCGCCGATGTCGCCGACGATCAGGTCCAGGTCGCCGTCGCCGTCCCAATCGGCCGCGTGAACCGCGGAAGCCGTGCCCGTGAAGCCGGCGGATTTGCCGTCGGGAATCTTGATGCGTTCTCCCTCGTACACGACGACGCGGCCGTTTTCCTCGAACGTGGCGTCGCCGGCGATGAGAATCATCTGGCCGCTGTCCGGGCGCCGCCCGCCGCCGATGTTGATCGTCTTGCCGTCCTTGTACTTCAGCTTCACGGGCGCCGCGAAGGTGCGCTTCGGGCCGCCGCGGAAGAAGAACAGCTCGCCCGGCCAAGAGCCGGAGAGCAGGTCGATGTGCCCGTCGCCGTCGAGGTCCACCAACTGGGGACCGAAGCCCACACATCAGCCAGTCGGCACGCGGCCATCCTTATGGCCGTCCTTGAACTTCGCGCCGGCCGCCAGCTTGGGCGAGGAGTTCGTGCCTTCGTTGCGATAGATCCACAGCATCCCTCGCCGAACTGGCCGACGAGCAGGTCGCGCACGCCGTCGCCGTCGAAGTCGCCCACGAAGGGGGCGGCATGGCCGATATTGGTGTCGATCGGCTTACCGGCCGCCATCAGCCGCACGGGCGGAGCCAGCTCGCGAGAAGGACCATCGTCGCCCAGCACGCTAAGCGCCAACAGCGTCGAGAAAAGACCGGCAGACATGATGCACCCCCTCGATGGAAAGGAACGGTCGAGACATTCCCGATGGAGTGTGCCGACGGAAGCATCGTCCAACGAAGAAGCAGTATCGCGGAATGGCCGGCGACAAACAATGCTGCGCCAGCGGGCAAGACCACAGCGGCGGGCATCGGCCGACGCACCTTAGAGACGCTGCGCCATCGAAGCGATCCCCGAAAATCTTCAGCGGCGCCTTGCGTGGGACGCCGACATTCGCGAGAATCTTCGCTAACTGATGGTGCAATGGCCGTTTAGGCTTGCCGCAGCACTTGGCCATGACGCCCGCGTTGGAATTGGCACGCTGAGTGCTTTACCACCTAGCGTCGCCCAACACAACAAGAAGAGAGGAAGAGGCGGCGACAACCACACGATCCCCCCCGCGGCAACCGTGGCCCCGCAAGGCCCCGGCAACGCGGGACCAGGGATCTCCAAGAACAACCGTCCACGGACGATTTTACATACCCACGGCCCGTGCCTCCGCGATCAAACAGGTCGCGGAGGCATTTGCGTTTTGGGGGACTGGGTGTGGGGCACGTTTGTAAACGTGCCCCACGGCCTCAGGCCGCCCAGGCCACGGTCACCACTTCCACTGCCGGCGCATCCGCAGCCAGCTCGATGGTCCGCAGCAGTTGTCCGTCGTCGGTGCAGATGCACACCGTGCCGGTCTTGGCCGTCAGTGTGGCCACGAGCGCGCCCTGCCGATAGGCCCGGCCGTAGTAGTAGCCTTGCCGCAGCAGGATGGTCTCGATGATGTCGGCGCGGGTAATCGCCCGGCGTCGCAGTTCACTGAACGCGCGCAGGACCGTCTCGCGGACATCCTCCGGATGAGGCAAGGTTGGCATCCTGGCACGCTCACGTTGGGCGAATGAAGTGATAGCCTCCCCACACATCGACGCGAACGGGCGCGTGGCTTTGGCACGCGCGGCAATCGCGGCAGGGTTTGGCTGGCTCGCCCAAACAGCCAATCCCCGGCTCGCGAAGCATGGTCAGGATGCCATGCCGCGCTGGCCGGGGATCAGCACTGCGGGAGGTTGCTGGTAGCACTTGGCTCGAGGGGTCCGTAGTGCCGGGCTTTAGCCCGCCAAGTCAACGGCCTGAAGGCCGCACTACGAACGTGCGAACCGTGCCCTACGGCGTGGGGCCGGGTTGCAGGGGAATCGTCTGCGGCAGCGTTCCGGGGACCATTGTGCGGCCGGGGATCAGCGTCGCGCCAGGGACGACCGTCGGGCCGAAGGTCTGGCCGTAGCCGTTGCCGCCGCCGTAGCCGTTACATCCGCCGCAGGCGCTGCATCCGCCGCACTGCCCGCCGCAGCTCGTGCCGCAACCGCCGCCGCCGCAAGAGCCACACCCGCCGCACGAACCGCACGGGTCGCCGCACGAAGTCGTGCAGCAGCTACCGCAGGGGCTGGCGCAGCCGCAGGCGTTGCCACACGGGTCGCAGCCCCCCGACTGGAAGCGGGAGAACAGCCGCGGCCGCCAGGCGCCGACGCCGCCGCCGCAAGGGTCGCACGAATCCTGCAGACAGCAGCCAGTCGCACTGACCACCAACAGAATTGCCGATAGTAGCGTAAGCCTCTTCATACGGGCCTCCTAAGGACAGCCGGCTCGTGTTCGAGGCTGCGGGTCACGCAACTCTACATCGCCGCGCGCGATGTGCAAACGAAACGTGTCTCCATTTTTCCCCAGGGCGAACATTTTCACCGTCACGTCAGTGGAAAAGCGGGTACGTTTGCTTGTTGACAAAAGACAACATCCCACCGCCCCCCAACCCCAGCGCCTCCATGATGCGATCGCTATATCCCGCCCAATCGGTACGTCTTCACTCCGGCATTCTCGTCGCCACGATCCTCGTTGCCGCCGCGCTGGATTGCCTGCCGGCCCGGGCAGGCGAACCGATGGCGGCCGTGCCTCAACCCCAGGCGCCGGCCCCCGCTCCCGTGTGCGCGGATCAGGTGTGGCTGATTAGCGCCCGCGAGGTGTGTGGTTGCTGCTGCGGAAAGCCGCCGCGCCTTCATTACTGGCGCCAAGCCGGCTGCTGCTGGACGGCGGCCAGTCTGGAGGAGTTCCTGGCCAGCGACGTGCCGGGCATGCCCACCTGCTTCTGGATTCACGGCTGGCGGGTCTCTGCCTGCGACGCCCAGCAGATCGGCTGGACCGTCTACCGCCGCTTGAAAGGGCAAACGTGCGAGCCTTTCCGACTCGTCATCTGGTCCTGGCCCAGCGAGCAGACCGAAGGACTGCTCGAGGACGCCCGGCAGAAGGCCTGTCTCTCCGACGTAGGCGCCTATCCGCTGGCCTGGGTCGTCGATCAGATCGATCCGCACGTGCCGGTGAGCATGGTGGGCTTCAGCCTGGGGGCCCGCATCGCCACCGGCTCGCTGCACCTGCTCGGCGGCGGCTGCCTGGTCGGCTGCCGGCTGCCTCACCGCGTGCACGCCGAGCGCTGCCCGTGCCGGGCGGTGCTGCTGGCCGGCGCGCTGGACAACTTCTCCCTGGCGGCGGGCCAGCGCAATGGCCAGGCGCTGTGCCAGACCGATCGCCTGCTGGTGATGATCAACGACGGCGATATGGTGCTCAACTGGTATCCGCTGCTCTGCGGCTGGAGCGGCCCCGATGCGATCGGCTACACCGGCAGCATCGGCAACCTGGGCCCCTGCCACGGCGCCTGCGAGCAGATGTGCGTCGGCCAGTTCGTCGGCGGCCAGCACGACTGGGTGCCGTACTTCCGCTCCTGCTACGTGCTGTCCGCGATCGCCGACACGGCGCTGTTCGCCGACCGCCGGCCGGGTAATGCGCCGACCCCGGCGAGCTACGACGCCCGGCGGCAGCGTGTTCCCCAGCGAGTGCCGACGAAGTAGATTGCCGTACTGCGCCGGTGTGGCCAACTCGCTCTGCGAGTTGGAGGTGGCTGCATGAACGTCGCTGCGGCGCTGGCCTCGACTCGCGGAGCGAGTCGGCCACATTCCCTCTCGCGGAGCGAGAGGGCTACACTGGCTACATTGCCGCCGCGCCTTCTTTCCGGTACTTCTCCAGCATTCGCCCTGGGCTGCCCATGATGTTGTAGCCGGCGTCTACGTGGATGATCTCGCCGGTGATGCCGCCGGCCATTTCCGAGAGGAGAAACGCGCCGGCCTGGCCGACCTCGCTGGGGGTGATGTTCCGCTGCATGGGCGAGACGCTCTCGTAGAGCTTGATCATCCCGCTCGAGTCCCCCACGCCGCGCATCGAGACGGTATCGACCGGCCCGGCGCTGAGGGCGTTGACCCGCACGCCGCGCGGGCCCAGGTCGTAGGCCATGTACCGCATCGTGCAGTCGAGGGCCGCCTTGCAGATGCCCATCACGTTGTAGCCGGCCACCACGCGCTCGCCGCCGTAGTAGGTGAGCGTGAGCACGGACGAGCGCGGCGAAAGGATGCCGGCCGCCGCCCGGCAGACGGCCAACAGGCTGTAGGCGCTGATCTCCATGGCCACCTTGAAGCCTTCGCGGCTGGTGTTGATGGTGTCGCCTTGCAGGTCGGCCGGCGGGGCAAAGGCGATCGAGTGCAGCAGGAAGTCGATCTGGCCGAACTCCTGCTTGGCCTTAGCCATCAGGCCGGCGATCTGCTCGTCGGACATGACGTCCATCGGATGCACGAACTTGGCGGCGGGCAGGCCCTCGATCAGCTTCAGCAGCCGGCCGCGGTTCTTCTGGCGTTCGTCATCGGCCTTGTCGGGCATGTAGGAGAAGCCGCAGACGCCGCCCTGCTGCATGATGACCTCGGCGATCTGCCAGGCGATCGAGCGGTTATTGAACACGCCGAGAATCAGG
>JBGQHD010000094.1:0-10235 GCA_041497795.1 Planctomycetia bacterium | reverse complement strand
CGTAGCTGAACTCGCCAGAGTTCAGGTTCTTCCGGCGACCTTCGTTCAGGCCCCGAAGTCTGGCGACTTCGGCTACCTAGTCCTTCCCCTTGTGCTCGATCTTCGGCCAATAGGCGTCGAAGCCGTGCTTGACGTAGTCGGGGCTGTTGTCCAGGTCGTGGCAGGCGGCGCAGGTGGAAGCCTTGGCCTGGGCGATGGTGACGCGCATTTGCCCACGGGCCTTGGCCTTCTCATCCGGCGTGGCCGCGGCTGTGCCGCTTTCGATATCCACGTGCCGCTGGCCGGGGCCGTGGCAGTTCTCGCAGCCGTTGGCGGCCAGGTGGGCCGTCTTGGCTATTGATTCATAACCGCCCTTGAACGGGAAGTACTTCTGCGGCTCCCAGCCGGTGACGTGGCAACTGAGGCACTCGGGATCGTATTGCCGCGGAATCTCCAGCTTCTCGAGCGTCTCGGTGGCGTGGGCATGCCCCGTCTTCGACCACACACGATACGCCTTCTTGTGGCAGTCGGCGCACGTCTCGCTGCCGGCGAATGTGCGGCCCGTGGGATGCGGCAGGGGCCGGATGCCTAGCGCCTCCCAACCCGAGCGGCCCTTCGCTTTTTCGCCGACTTCGTAGTTGTCCTTGTACCTCTTCTGCAGTTCCACCATCAGCTTCTTGACGTCCGGCGAGTCCTTGAAGCGGGCATCCACCGGCACCCGCTGGAAACGCCGCGGCGCTCGCACGTCGTCGAAGAGGCCAATCACTTGCAGGTACATGCCCTTGCGGCCCGACTCGATCAGCCAGGTGTTCGTGCCGGGCACCTTCTCCTCGCTCAGCGGCGGCTCGTCGGGTCCGCCGGCCGTGACCACGATGTCGAATTTCGGGAACCGCTTGAGCAGCTCCTTGGTCTCGTCCATGGTGGCGTGCGACAGCAGGATCGAGAGGTCGCAGCGCTCGGCGGTGAACTTCGGCATCACTTCGGCCAGCGCCTCCGCGGCCGGCTTGGTCAGGACATCCGCGAGTCCCGTGGAGTACCGCTTGCCTAGGACCGCCGTGATGCCGATCTTGTAGCCACCCCGCTCGACCACGCGATATCGCGACGGGGGAGGCGCGTCCCAGCCCGTCAGCGCCACGTTGGCGGCCACGAACCGCGCGTCGGCGTCGGCGGTGGCCGCGGCCAAGAGCAGCGCGTTGGGCCCCAGCCGCAGGTCGTCGGGGCCATAGGCGATGGCATCGTAGTTCATGACCTTCAGCGCCTGGACGGCCGTCTCGTACTTCTGCTCCGCTTGCCAGCCATAGCGGCCGACGAGGTTGCCCAGATCGACGGCCAGCACGGCGGGCCAGCCGTAGCCGGCCTCGTCTTGCAGCGACTTGAGGAAGGTGTGCCGCCGCATCAGGCCCCCCTTCATGTTCTCCAGCCCCGCGCAGCCGCACGGTTCCAAGTAGCCGTTCTGCAAGCCGCTGATCACGACGGCGAGCTTCGGCTTGGGCCAGCGATCGAAGAGCTTGACGTCCGGGACCTTGGTTTCGGCCTTGGCATCGATGTCGCCGGGCGCAACCTGGTCGCCATAGCGCGGCTTGGATGCGTCCTTGGGGATAATCCGCGCGACCGACTTGCCGCCCGAGGGGCTCACTGGGCGCCGCTCGGCGGCCAGCCACGCCGCCAACTCGTCGGAGTCCAGCGGATCGATCCGCTCCACGTCATCGGGCAACGACTCCGCCGTCAAGCGATCGGCTTCCGGCCGGTGCCCCGCTGGCGCCCCGTTACCACCACCCGTGGACGTCTCCGCCGAGCATCCCGATAAGGCGCAGGCGCAAATGCCGCCGGCAACGAGAAGGGCACAGAGCCAATGGTGAGCACCAAGCCACCGGGATGCACGAAGCATGATGGGCTCGCTTTCGTTCCATCGATCAAGCCGCCGATCCTCGGGTAGCTGAACTCGCCAGAGGTCAGGCCGCCCGAAGTCTGGCGACTTCGGCTACCCGAAAAAACGCGTGACACTGCATTAGGGACTCGCCTTGAGGACCAAAAAGCTCACGTCGATCACGAATTCCTTGTGGTCCGGATGCGTCGTTTCCAGGATGATTTTGCCGTATTCACCCTTGTCGGTACGGCTCATCGCCCGCGTCCCCGGCGGGATCGAAATCGTGATGGGCCAACGCACGGTGGTCTCGCCGCCGGGCTGCGGAGTCCCGATCTTGGCCTGCAATTCCGCGGGGATCGTCTGCTTCACCTTCACCTGCACGTTTTGATGATTCGCGCCGCCGACGATCAGGTACAGCGATTTCGCCGCGCCCTGGTCGCTCTGCATCTCGCCCAGGTGAAACAATTGCCGCTGGGGGACCCAAGCGCCGACTTCGGCCACGCTGATGTCGCCGACCACCGTGCCGCTCACGGGCAGCTCGAGCGGCTCCATCACGTTCGTGGTGACGCGGATTTTCCGGTCGATTCGCCCCAAGGGCAACCCTGGTTTCAAGGAAAAGGTCAGGCGATAGCCGCTTTTGGCCTGGGGCTCGATCGACTTGACCTCTTGGGGAGTCAGCTTTTTCTGCGAGAACTCCGCCAGCTTCGCTAGCGGATCGCCGCCGTCCCGCGCCGCATCGTCCGGGTCCGTCAGCGCGCACTTCGGAATCTCGAACCCGTCGCTTTGAAACGCCACGATCGTGAACTCCACCTGCTTTCCTTCGCGAAAGCCGATTCGTCCCAGCGGCAGCTCGCGGGGATCGATGGCCAGGCCTCGGGTCAGCGTACCTTTCACCACGAGGTGAACCGTGCGATGGCTGGGATCGTTGGTCATGATGTCGGCACGGTGCCGGAACGGCCCTTCCGGGCCGTCGGTCTTCCAGGACAGGCCGACGACGGTTTCCTCTTTCGGCTCGACCACGGTTGCCGACAGCTCGCTCACGGTGCACTGGCAGGTCGATTTGCCCTTTTTCAGCTCCAGCGTCGCATCGCCGACGTTCCGGAAGATGAATTCGGCCCGGTTCGACGCGTGTTGAGGCATCACCCCAAAGTCGAAGACCAGCTCCGTCGCGCTCGGGTCGGCCTCGCCGGGCGTCCTCGAAGCCCGGTCGTCCTTGGGGATGACCCAGAGCCGAGGTTGGCCTCCGCTGGCTGGCGGCGGCGGTGCTCCTTCCGCCGTGATGTTTCGCAGCACGCTGAGATCGAAGGGGTCGCCCGTGCTTGGCAAGCCAAAGCGCCACAAGGAAAGGGCGAGCCCTGCCGCGGTGCCCACCAACGCCGCCGCCAGAGCGAGCAAAAGCGACTTCATGTGAACGTCCTGCTGATTACCGATGCTGAGGAAGATCCGCCAGGCTGCCATTGTAAGCGGCATCTTGGGCCTCCGGTAGTTCTGCCCGCGCCCAGTTCAGAAGCCCGGCTTCTCCAAAGAAGCCGGGCTTCTTTCGCGTTAACTCGTGAGCGCCGCGGCGTTGCAGGCAGCTTGCGTCGCCCGTGGCTCGATGACCGCGCCGCATGCGGACGGCGCTCGCGCCCGCTTTGCTGGCGACGCGAGCGGCACGGCGGCAAGCGCGCGGATTTCCGACGCGCGGCCCCGCTGCATTGGGGAGCGTGCGGCCGGCCTGCCGACAATAGGGAGGTCGCTGCGCTGCCGGGCATCGTCGTGCGCTCCTGCCGTCGATGCCGGCTGGCGGCGCCGACAACGATGGGGAACTCGCGAATGAATCGATCGTCGGCGTGGACAACCCTGCCTGGCCGGATCACCGCCTGGCTGAGCTGCTGGCTCGTGGCTTGGTGCGGCTGCGCCCAGTGGCCCGGCGCGCCCCCCGCGCCGGACCTGACCCGGGCCGGCGGATCGCGGCTGGAAATGGGCCAGATGAGCGAGCGCCTCGGCCGGGCGGACCTGGCGGAGAAGTTCTATCGCGACGTGCTCGCGCAGCAGCCCAACCAGCCCTTGGCCCACCACCGCCTGGCCGCGCTGGCTGCTCGCGATGGCCGCTGGCAAGAGGCTGACGAACACTTCCGCCTGGCTCGCCGCAGCGGCCCGCCGACCGCCGATCTGCTGACCGATTTGGCTTACGCCCAGTACCAGCGCCGTCAGATCCGCGCGGCGGAATGCACCCTGCGGCAGGCCCTGGAAATCGATCCCCAGCACGCGAAGTCGCGCAGCCTGCTGGCGCTCGTGCTCAACGAGCAAGGCCGCTTCCGCGAAGGGTTGGCCGAGTTCCGGCAAGCGGTGCGGGGAATCGAGGGTCAAGGCGGAGCTCCGGACGCGTACGGCGCGGCGATCGTCGCCGGGTCGCCGCCGGCGCCGCCGCCCTCGGGCGAGCGCACCGATCGGCAACTGGCGGCCGCGGGCGTGCGACGCCTTCCATCGGATCACGAATCGCCGGGCGATTCGCTCGAGGAGGCGGAAGAGCGATCCTTCGCCGGGGACGCCACGCCGCCTCCGGCAAAGGCTCACTCCGTGCGGTCTGCGAAGCTGCCCGCCGATGCTGGCCAGCGCTCGCCAGAACGGCTGAAAGCTGCCTCGAGCGCGCGGGACCGCGTGGCTGCGAAGCCAGCGCCGTCTCATCCGCCCCGCACGTCGGTCTCGGCGGCGGCGCGTGGCCTGGCCGAGCATAGCGTAATCGTGCGGCTCGATCCGACCGACTTCAGGCAGATGCCGACGACGGCGGCCGCCAAGCCGACCGCAAACCGGTCAGACTCCGTCGCCCACCGTGCCGGGGAATCGGCCGATCATCCCTCACGTTCGCGGGCAAAAATCAAGGATGTGAAGAAGGTCGGCGCGGAGCACACGCACGAACAGGCCGCGGAGAAGGGTGAGCCCGCGCCGCTGGCTTCCCAGGTCGCGGCTGGGGACCGCGCCACCGAGCCGGCGCGGAATTCCACGAGGGAAAGTCAAGGCGAGAAGGATCTGGCCGAGACAGCGCCGCCTGGAGATACCGGCGCGCCTGCGTTGATCGCGCCCGGTGGGTCGATCGCCGCCGAGCGGGCTGGCAACGACGTCTCGTCGGAGGAAGAGCGCCCCGTCAGTGTCGCCCGATCATCGGGGGACTCCCTCGTAAAGAAGGAACCCCGCCCTGAAGCCACGATCGCCGATCGAAGTCAACTTGCCGCCCCGCGATCTGTCGACGCTGACCGGCCGGTGTTGGCTCGCACTTCGGCGAGGCAGGACGAGCATCCGAGCACGGTTGTGCCCAACTCGCCGCCGATGGACCGCGGAGTGCTCAGCCGGTCGTCGCGCCGATCCGGATCGTCGTCCGCCGTCTCTGCACGGGGCACTACGGCGGCGGATAAGAGGCAGACGTCGGCAGCCGACGATTCCACGTCGCCATCCCCGACAAGGCTGGCGTCCTTCGAGGCGGAGGCAGCCGAGACGCCTTCCGGCACCCGATCCGCTGCGGAGCCAAGACAAGAATCGAGGAAGGAGCCGAGGCAGGCTCAGTCACCAAGCCCAGCGCCGCCGACTGCTGCGCCGCCCGCCGAGACGACCAAGGCGAAGCCGCCGGTTCCCACGACCCCGGCCATGTCGTTGCCGGTCGGACTGGACTTCTCGCTGCCCGTGCGGGCCACGCCGCGACCGGCGCCGAGCACGAAGTGACAACCGCCCCGGCTCGCTGTGGCGGGCGGGACAACCGCTCGGCGACCGCGGGTGAACTGTGCCGCCCGGCAGGCGGCACCTACTGGCGGCGGCTGAAGAACCTGCGAGTAAAGAGAGCACTCTGCCCGCGCCTCCATGCGCTGCACGGGCAGAGTGCCTGCGGGATTGCGTTCGGGGGAACACTTTCCCGCGTTCGCGGCCGGCAAGCTTCCTGCTCGTCGTGCCCGCGACACCCCTCGGCCAGGGTGAGGGTGAGCAACCGTCGGTGGCCGCAGCGATTGCTCTCGTGCCGCGCAGGGCGAACAACGGACGGACGAAACTCCTGGTAGTTTGTGAGTCGCTTGGTTTAAGGGTTACGGAACGCCGCCGCAGCGAGGGCGTCGTGTTGCGGCGCCTTCTCCTGCTGGTAACTCTCCCACCGCTTCTGGTCCCACAGTTCCATGTAATCGCGGACCCCCAGCAAGACCGCCTCTTTGGCTAGGCCGGCCTGCGCCGCCAGTTCGCTGGGAATGCGCACCCGGCCCTGGCTGTCCACCTCCAGGCGACGGGCATTGGCGAAGAACAGCCGGTTGAAGTCCCGAGAATCCGGCGCAGTCGGCGAGCCGGCCGACAGCCGGTCAGCCAGTTGCGAAAAGCTCTTCTCCGGATAGAGGGCCAACGATCCGTCCGTTCCCTGCGTGGCGTACACCACCCCCCCTGAGGGGAGGTCGGCCGCTTCACGCAACTCTTTGGGAATGGCCACGCGAAGCTTTTCGTCCAGCGTGCGGGCGAAGCTCCCCGTGAGAACCATTTGTCACCACTTTCACCCACTTGTCCCCACAAGGACCAGAACATACCGTCCGCTTACCTCACGTCAACCGGTGGGAAACACCAGAAAGCAATTGCGACGAACCAGCCCGCCATAGCTCACTGCGCACAGGCTACTTGAAGCGTGGTGGTCTGTCTTAAGTAGCGGTTTTTTTGTGGGACAAGGCGACCGGAGCGGCGGGCAGCGACCACCACTTCACCCGGATAGAAGTCGCAAACACTGTTGAAGTCGGCGCTTACGGAGCGCGCCAATTTCCGGCCGCATCTCTTCCACTGCTGAGCCAGACTTGTATGCCCGGTTTCTGGCCTGTTTTCCGGCAGATGTCCCATGATTTCGGTCGAGGAATTCCATTCGCCTGAATCTCTGTCGGGGCTGCGGGCGGCGTGGGATAGCCTTCTGGCCCAAACGCCGGGCGCCTCCTTCTTTCAGTCTTGGGACTGGCTCGCCTGCTACTGGCGACATTACGGAAGCACCCAGCGGCTGCGAGTCTTGTTGGTTCTTGACGCCGGGCAGCCCTTGGGAATCGTGCCGCTGGTTGTGCGCAACGAGCCTACGCGCGCCGGGTGGCTCCGGACGTTCACCTACCCATTAGACGACTGGGGGACCTTCTTCGGCCCGGTTGGCGCTCAGCCGGCTGCGGCCCTCGCCGCCGTGTTAAGGCACGTTCACGCCACGCCCCGCGACTGGGACGTGCTCGATTTGCGGTGGGTGAATCCACGCTTTGACCAGAATGCCACGGCCAGCGCGATGTTGTCGGCCGGCTTCCAGGCGTACCCTCAGCTCGTCACCGAAGCGGGGCTGATCGAAGCCGGCCAATCGTGGGCGGCTTATTGGGCGTCCCGCACCAGCCATTGGCGCAACAACGTCCGCCGCGCCGAGCGCCGGGTCGCTGAAGGGGGAGAAATCAGCCACGTTCACTACCGCCCCGGTGGCGCGGCGCAGCGCGATGCCGATCCGCGTTGGGACCTGTACGACCAGTGCCAGGCGCTCGCTGCCGCAAGCTGGCAGGGCAGCTCCCCAACGGGCACCACCCTTTCGCACGGGGCGATTCGCGAGTTCCTGCGCGACATGCACGGCGTCGCCGCCGCGTGCGGGGCCGTCGATCTGCACCTGCTGCACGTCGGGGGCCGGCCCGCCGCGTTCGCTTACAACTACTGCTACCGCGGCTACGTCTTCGGCCTGCGGATGGGCTACGACGCCGACGTGTCGCGCGAGGGGCTGGGCACGGTCCTCTTGCACCGCGTGATCGAGGCCTGCTTTCGCCGCGGCGACCACACGCTGGATCTGGGCGTCAACTACCTCGACGCCAAGCGCAACTGGCTGACGTCGATCGTCCCGGTGTACCGCTACACTCATTTCCCGCTGGCCGTGCCGCGCGCGCAACTGCTGCGGATCAAGCGGATCGCCCAGAATTGGTTCGGGGGCAGCCGCACGGCCCAGCTCACCAAGTAGCCGAAGTCGCCAGACTTCGGGACGCGTCATGGGGCCGCGCCTCTCCGAGACGCGGATGCGAGTCTCGGACAGACTCGCCCACGTGGCTGCCACCACTCGCCTACAGCCAGCCGTGCTCTCGATACCAAGCGACGGTCTCGCGGAGCCGAGTATCCAAGTCCGCCGCGCAGGCCCAGCCCAGCTCGTGCTTAGCCCGGTCGGATGAGCAGGTCCACGAGCCGGCCGTGGCCTCGCGGGCCTTGTCCCAATTGAAGACCAGCGGCCGGCGGCGGATGCGGGCGGCGATCTCGCTGACTCCGGCGGTCGCCCAGGCAAGCCACTCGGGCGTCCGCAGCACGACGGCCCCGCGCCCCAGCGCCACGGAGATGCGGCAACCCAACTCAGCGTAGGTCGGATGCTCGTCGCAAGCGACGTGGTAGTAGCCGACGTGATCATCGTGAGATGGCACGCCCTGAGCGGAGCAGCCCGGCTGCTCCAAGCAGCCGGGCTGCTGCTTCGCCGGCAGGATGCGCTTTCCCTGTTGCCCTGCCGCCACCAGCGCCGCCGCCAAGTCGGCCGCGTGGATCACCGACAGCCGGCGATCGACAAAGCCCGGCACGAGATGCACGCCCAGCCGCCGGATCGGCCGGAAGATCGCCAGCGCGCTCGGATCGCCTTGGCCAAAGACCAGCGGCGGGCGCACGACCGTAATCGGCACTCGATCCGCAAACTCGTGGGCGACCACTTCAGCAGCCCGCTTGCTGCGGCCATAGTGCGAGACTGGCGCCGGTGCGTCGTCCTCCTGGCGCGGTTGGTCGGCAACCGATGGCCCAACGGCCGCCAGCGAAGAAACCAGCACCACAACCGGCGGGCTCAGCTCGGCGGCACAGGCGGCCAACAGGTGGCGCGTCCCTTCGACGTTCACGGCAGCGAACTGCCGACGGTGAAGGGCGCGCGTCAGGCCGGCGAGGTGGAAGATGACCTCCGCGCCACCGATCGCCGGAGGCAGCGTCTCCGGGCAGGTGACGTCACCGTCTTTGAACCCAGCGCCCAGCGGCCCCAGCGGCGTCACGTCGGATGCGGCTCGCCGCAGGCACGTCACCTCGAACCCCTGCCGGCGCAGCTCCCGCACGAGGTGCGGGCCGATGAAGCCGGTGGCGCCGGTGACGAGCGCTCTGGTCATAAGCTGCGAGTAGAACGGAATTCATTCCGTTCGTCACGTGGGGCACGCGGCTCGCGTGCCACAAACCCAACCTGCCGACGCACGCGAGCCGCGTGCGCCACGTCACGGCACGAACGGAAACAGCCGCCGGCGCGACTCGGCATCCAGCGTCGCCGCGTATTCGCTGATCTCGTAGGCTTCGGCGAACTCGATTTGCCCCCCCTTCTCCGGGCCGTAGGTCGCCACGAGTTGCTCGCGCCAACGGTCGGTCAACGCCCGCAGGTGGTCGAGGTACCACGTCCGCAGCCAAGCGCGGCGGACGGCGGCGTCGCGCGGCACTTGGGCCTCGTCGCGGCGATTGAAGGGGAGCCACTCGAAGAACTGCGACTCGTGGCAGACCAGCATGTCCACGATCGCTTCGACGTGCTCCGTCACATCGACCACCACGTCGGCTTGCAGCGGATAGGGCTTCGTGAACCGATCCGGCATGTAAGCCACCACCGGATCGCGTCGCAGGATCGGCTCATCGGGCACGATGGCCGGCACGGTGACCATGTACGAGGCGTCGCGGACCACGTTGCCGACCGCCCGATGGTCGGGGTGATAATCGTCGGGCCGGTGCGTCAGCACCAGGTCCGGCCGAAATCGCCGCAGCTCGCGAATGACCTCCAGCCGCAGCTCGAGCGTCGCCTGCAAGCAGCCGTCGTGATGGTCCCACGTCACATACTCGGCCCCAATCACCGCCCCGGCCGCCGCCGCCTCCCGCCGCCGCCGCTCAGCCAGCTCCGGGCCATGCATCTGATGATGCCCGGCGTCGCCATTGGTCAGCGAGACCATCCTCACCGCATGGCCAAGCTGGCGATAGATGGCCGCCAACCCGCCGGCGTGGTACTCCGCGTCATCGGGATGGGCACCGACGATGAGGAGGTGAAGGGGGTCGTACATAGGCGGCATGCGGAGACCCGATGTTCTTACAATCCGGTCGGACATCCCGTTCGACCGTCCGGCGCGCTAGAATGTCGCACACGGAAGGCTCTTCGACAACCGAGCTCTTGGCTGCACTCTGCGGGAGTGCGAAGATCATGGCGCGGCTGCGTCCAACCAGCGTTGCAACTTGCTGCGAAACGCTTGTGCAAGGCGACTCGATGCCACAGCCGCCGCTTCGTCAATTGCGCGCCTTTGCTCGGCCGACGGCTTGGTGAACACCCTGTTGCATAGCGGCGGCGCAAACCACCTTTCCACTAACTCTTGGGCAAATTGTGAGGTGCCCTTGTCCTCATCAGCGGATG
>JBGQHD010000093.1:0-10288 GCA_041497795.1 Planctomycetia bacterium | reverse complement strand
CGAACGGCCACCGCGCCGCTTGGCCCGTCAGCACGTCGGCCCCGGCGTTATTCACCCAGGCGTCGATGGGCCGCCATTGCCAAGCCTCTTCGACCAGCCGCTCGTGTTGGGCGGGATCGCGCAGATCGCAGAGCATCACGCGCGCCTCGCGGCCGAGTGCGCGAATCTGCTGGGCGGTCTCTTCCGCCGCATCACGCGACCGCCGGGCATGCACCAGAACATTCGCCCCGCCACGAGCCAACTCCAATGCAATCGCTCGTCCGATGCCGCTGGAGGCACCGGTGACGACTACAACTCGGCTGGTCGGCGACTCGGACATGTGAGGAGAGAGACGTTGGCGCCGCGCAAATCCTCGTCGGCCAAGAACGTCGGCAAACTCAAGCGATTGGCTCCACTGTGGCGGCTTGCCGAGCGGCACGAAGTCGCTGAAGCAACGTGGCATTCTGCGCTTCACTCTCGGCCCGAAGCTGCGACCATTGGACGTCTTGCCGCCGCAAGTACTCGTCGATTTGACCTTGCTCCCGCAAGTAAAAGGCGATCGCCCCGTACACCTGCTCGAGCGTCAGCGAGGGAAACTCCAGCGCGATGGCCTCCGGGCTTTGCCCCGACCAATAAGCGTGGATTACCGAATCCAGCGACACGCGCGTACCGGTGACGCCCCAGCCGCCTTCGGCCGTTTGGTGGACATATTCCTGGTGCGCTTCGGACATGAACGGAATCCTCACCTGAAGTAACGCAACTACAGCCTATTATTTGCCCGCCACGGAGCGCGGGCAAGATGCGCCGGGCTTCACGCCTGGGCCACCGCTATTCGCTCCCGCAGCGTGCGATCGATCTCCCGCAGCAGCACGTCCAAGCCGCGGCCGGTGACGGCGGAGATCAGATGCACTTCACGGCCAAGTACGGCGGCCAGTTGATCGCGCACGGCAGCCGCCTCCGGCAGGTCGGCTTTCGTCACAGCCACGATCTCCGGGCGGCGGCCGAGGTCCAGATCATACTCTTCCAGCTCGCGGCGGATGGCGTGGTAGTTCTCGATCGGATCGCTGCCGTCGGCCGGCTGCGGCTCGATGAGGTGTACCAGGATGCCGGCCCGCTCGATGTGCCGCAGGAACTCGTGCCCCAGGCCGACGCCTTGATGGGCCCCCTCGACGAGGCCGGGAATATCGGCCAGCACGAACGATCGCTCCCAGTCGAGCTGCACGCGGCCGAGGTTGGGGTACTTGGTCGTGAAGGGATAATCCGCGATCTCCGGCCGGGCGCGGGTCACGCGGCTCAGCAGCGTGCTCTTGCCGGCGTTGGGCTTGCCGACCAGGCCCACGTCGGCGATCACTTTCAGCTCCAGGATCACACGCCGCGCCTCGCCCGGTTCGCCGGGGGTCGCTTCCCTGGGCGTGCGGTGCGTGGACGACTTGAAGCGCGTGTTGCCTTTGCCGCCGCGACCGCCGCGGGCGGCGATGACTGAGTCGCCGGCCGCGGCTAAGTCCTTGATGACGAACCCCTCGGCCGCGTCGCGCACCACCGTGCCCGGCGGCAGGTGCAGCACCAGATCGCCGCCGTCGGCGCCGGTGCAGTTGGCGCCGTGGCCGCGTTCGCCGCTGGTGGCCTTCCACTGCTTGCGATGCGACAGGGCGGCGAGGCTATCGACCCCGTCCTGGGCGACGAGCAGAATGCTGCCGCCGCGTCCGCCATCGCCGCCGTCGGGCCCTCCCTTGGGCACGTACTTCTCCCGGCGGAAGCTGACGCAACCATCGCCGCCGCGGCCGGCCTCGAGTTGGATTTCGACGCGATCGACGAACATGCACGTGCAGCGTGAAATGAGGGTATTGCCAAGGCCAACGAAGTGCCCACTCTCGGAGTCTTGCAGCCGGCCAGCGCTCGGTCAAGCTGAGGCAGCATGGCTACGAGCGTAGGGTCACCTGCGAGTCTCATCTTGTCCGGCGAGCGCGTTCGCTTAGAATCGACGGCACTGATACACATACGGGTCGCACACTGCCGCCGAGGGCGTTTCCGTGCCGGTTCGAGTCATCCAGGGACTGGAAGAGCTGCGGACGCTCGTCGGTCAGCAGATCGGCGTCAGCGACTGGGTGTCGATCTCCCAGGAGCGGATCGACGAGTTCGCTCGCAGCACCGGCGACCAGCAGTGGATCCATTGCGATCCCGAGCGGGCGCAGCGCGAAAGCCCCTTCGGCATCACCATCGCCCACGGCTTCCTCACGCTGTCGCTGGCCCCGGCGCTGGCCCAGCAGGCCTTCCGCGTCGAGGGCGTGCGGTTCGTGCTGAACTACGGCCTGAACCGGGTGCGGTTCCCCAACGCTGTGAAAGCCGGCCTGCGCGTGCGAATGATTTCGCACTTGCAGGAGCTGAAGGACGTGCTGGGCGGCGTGCAGGCCGTGTACAAGATGACGATCGAGATGGAGGGCGAGCGCAAGCCCGCCTGCGTCGCCGAGCTGGTCATGCGGATGTACTTCGACGACGACCCACTCTCGGCCATGAAGCGGGCCCGGGCCAGCCGGGTGGCCGCCAGTGACGAATGACGACGCCGAATAACCTCGCGCGACCTGTTCGAGAGCATGTCCCACAACATCCGCGCCCTGTGCGTCTTCTGCGGCTCGCGCGTGGGGTCTGACCCGCGCTACGCCGACGCCGCGCGGGCCTTGGGGCGGTGCCTTGTCGAGCGCAGGGTGACGCTGGTCTACGGCGGCGGACAAGTCGGCCTGATGGGCGTGCTGGCCGACGCGGTGCTCGAGTCGCGGGGCCGCGTCGTGGGAGTCATCCCCAAACCGCTGGCCACCCACGAACTCTTGCACCCCCGCGCCACCGAAATGCACGTCGTCCCCGGCATGCACGCCCGCAAGGCCAAGATGGTCGAGCTGGCCGACGCCTTCGTAGCCCTGCCCGGCGGCTACGGCACGTTCGAGGAGCTCTTCGAGGTGATCACCTGGGCCCAATTGGGCATCCACGCCAAGCCCGTCGGCATTCTGAACGTCGGCGGGTTTTTCGATCCACTCGTGGCACTCGTGGACCGCGCGGTGGAGCACGACTTCATCAAGCCCAAGAACCGCGACTTGATCGTCGTGCACGAGGACCCCGCCGAGCTGATCGAGCGGCTCGTCCAGCATCGGCTGCCGCCGGCGCGGCAATGGATCGCGCCCGAGGAGACCTGAGGTTCGTAGCCTAACTCTCCGAGTCGGGACGCCCGACTCGGAGAGTCAGGCTACGACCGGTCTTCCATACTGCCTAGCGGCCGGTCTTCACGGGCACGAGCACGGGGCCTTCCATCAGCTTGGTGAGATGAAACCGCTCGCCGGCCGCATTGTAGAAGATCACGACGTTACGCACGGCGTCCCAAATGGCCGAGAACTTCACCGACCGCGGACCGTGCAGGCAGTAATACATGCCGCAGGGCCGCTCGTTCCGCACCAGCACGCGTTGGGTCAGGGGGAACGCGTGCAGCTCCAGGCGATCCGGTTCGCAGAGCATGCGATAGATGTACAGGCGCAGCTCGTCCAGCGTGCGGAACAGCGTCGTGCTGATGGTCATACGGGGGTGAACTCCTAGCGTGCGATTGGTCGCTGGCTGCCCCAACGGCGCTGCGCCCATCGCCCGCCGCGGTTGTGGTCCGGGGGTGTCCGGACGCCACTGCGGCGGCGGCGACGGGGCTGCGTTGGCCGCCGGCGGCTTGGCCGCCGGACGACAGAAGCAGCTACACGAACAAGGACTGCCGGATACATGGGGTGGGTATCGACAGGGGAGTCATCGGCGCGCGGCCCGAGCCGTCTTCGTCGATGCCAGTGTCGCAGCGGTTGTTCGCGTCGGGCCGGTTGTGCGGTCCGGGGGTTGGGAAGTAAAGTCCGGCAGCCACGGATGTTTCGGATCGGTAGCTGAACTCGCCAGAGTTCAGGTTGCCCGAAGTCTGGCGACTTCGGCTACGGGCGCAAGTGAGCGCGGCCCGCAAGCTCCGCCAAACCCTCGCCGCTTCGCTGACCGGAATTCCATGGCCAATCGACCATTGCTTGAATGACCGGAAATCGGTAATCTAGTCCCTCTTGCATCTTGCGGCGAAAGACCAGCGAGTGTTCAGGAGTGGATGTTCATGGCCAAGAAGCGCAGACCTACAGCCCGCGCGAAGAAGAAAGATCCCGTGTTCGTGGACGGCAAGCGTCCGCGGCCGATGTTCGTCGATTACAAAGACCTGGACTTGTTGTCCAAGCTGGTCAGCCGGCAGGGCAAGATCATGAGCCGGCGCAAGACCGGCTGCGTCGCGGCCAGCCAGCACGCGGTGAGCCGGGCCATCAAGCGCGCCCGATTCATGGGCCTGCTTCCCTACGTGGGCGAATAGGCGGGCCGTCACGCGAAAAGCCAGCGGAAAAGCCCGGCTTCTGGGAGAAGCCGGGCTTTTTGCGTGCGCCGTTTTGGCGTGTGCTTTCTTTAGCCGGGGCGCGCCGGCATTTACCCCTCGGCCGCTTCCTTCTTTCCCATCGCGGCGCGGCGCTCTTTCAGCTTCGTGGCCTTGCCCATGCGGTCGCGCAGGTAATAGAGCTTCGCCCGCCGCACGATGCCGTGGCGCTTGACCTCGACTTTGGCGATCCGCGGCGAGTGCAGCGGAAACTTCCGCTCCACCCCCTCGCCGGCCACGATCCGGCGGACGGTGAACATCTCGCGCGTGCCCGAGCCGCTGCGGGCAATCACCACGCCCGAGAAAATCTGAATCCGCTCCTTGTCTCCTTCCAGGATGCGCGTGTGGACATCGACGGTGTCGCCGATCTCGAACCGCGGCACGTCGAGTTTGAGGCTGGACTTTTCAACGAGATTGAGGATTTGCTGGCTCATGAGGGTTGATCCGTGTCAGTGGTCCGTTGTTCGTTGTCAGTCGTTCGTAGCTGGCCGCGGGAAAACGCTTCGCGGTTTAGCGGCCCGTCAATCTTCCAGCAAATCGGCCCGCCGCTGCCGAGTGCGCTGGCGGCTTTGCTCCTCGCGCCAGGCGGCCACGGCGGGATGATTGCCGCTCAGCAGCACGTCGGGGACGGAGAGGCCGCGATATTCGGGCGGCCGCGTGTATTGCGGAAACTCGAGCAGTCTTTGCTCGCCGGAAAACGAATCCTGCCTGTTGCTTTGCTCGTCGCCCAACACTCCCGGGACCAAACGGACCACCGCGTCGATCACCGTCATGGCCGCGACCTCGCCTCCGTTGAGGATGAAGTCGCCGACCGAGACTTCCAGTGGATCGAGAATCTGCCGGATTCTCTCGTCGAACCCCTCGTACCGGCCGCAGAGCAGCAGCAGCCGCTGATGCTCGGCCAACTCCTCGACGAACCGCTGATCGAGCCGCCGGCCCTGGGGAGTCAACAGGACCACGCGACCAGGAGGCGCCATGGCCTGAACCGCCTCCACGGCCTCGACGACGGGCGGCACCATCAATACCATACCCGGCCCCCCGCCGTAAGGCCGGTCGTCCACCTGGCGATGCTTGCCCTCGGCCCAATCGCGGATGTTGTGCGCGTGCACCTCGACGAGGCCGGCCCCAATCGCCCGCTTCAACAGGCTCTGCCCGAGGTAGCCGGAGAAAATCTCCGGGAACAGGGTGAGCACGTCGAACCGCATGGTCGTTGGTTGAAACGTAAGGCCAGTCGTAGCTGAACTCGCCAGAGTTCAGGGCTCGCCAGAGTTCAGGGCTCGCCAAAGTTCAGGGCTCGCCAAAGTTCAGGGCTCGCCAAAGTTCAGCGCTTCCCGAAGTCTGGCGACTTCGGCTACAAGCCCTTTAGACCGTGGCCATGGCCTTGGCTCTGGCCGCGGCCTGCCCGTAGCCGCGCTCCTTCAGCCGCGCCCGGGCTTCTTCTTGCTGCTTCAGGTGCGTGCCGTTGGCCCCATACTTCTTGATCAGCACGCTGACCTTCTCCGAGGGTTGGGCGCCCACGCCCAGCCAGTACGCCACGCGCTCGCCGTTGAGCTGCGCGCGCGCGTCGGTCTCGGGGATCAGCGGGTCGTACGTGCCCAGCTCCTCGATCACGCGGCCGTCGCGCGGGTTGCGCGAGTCGGTGGCGCAGATGCGGAAATACGGCCGATGCTTGCGGCCCATCATCTTCATGCGAATGCGTACGGCCATGAATGGTCCTTGGTCAATGGTTTGTGGATGGTGGATGGTGAGTGTTCGCTAAACCGCGAGCGGTAGTCACGATTGATGGGTTGACAAATGACCGAATGACGAACAATGGATCGCTGACACATTCGTCATTCCGTCATTCGTCATTCATCCCGTGCGCTCCTCTCGCCGCTTGCGGCGCAGCTCCTTCTCTTTCTGCTTGCGGAGCTTTTCTCTTTCTTGGTTGGAAAGCCGTTTGCCGGTGCCGATCTTCTGCTTGCTGGGTCCGCGCGGGTCGGCGGCCTGCCGCTGGATTTCCTGCATGGCTTCCATCTGCCCCCGCGGGCCCTTGCCGGCGACGCGCTTCATCATGTCGGCCATGACGTCGAACTGCTTGACCAGATCGTTGACTTCGTGCGGCTGCACGCCGGCGCCGGCCGCGATCCGCCGGCGGCGGCTCTGGTCGATCACCCTGTTGGGGTTGCGGCGCTCCTCGGGCGTCATCGAGTGGATCATGCCCTGGACCCGCGTGAGGTCCTTGTCCATGTCCGTTTCTTTCATCATTTCCTTCAATTGCCCCATGCCGGGAAGCAATCCCAGCACCTTCCGGAGCGGGCCAAGACGCTTGATCTGTTGCAGCGTGCTGAGGAAGGTGTCGAGCGTGAACTGCCCCTCCATCATCAGCCGTTGCTGCTCGGCCAGCTCCGCCTGGTCCATTTCGGTTTGGGCCTTGCGGATGATCTCCAGCATGTCGCCGCCGCCGAGGATGCGGCTGGCCATGCCGTCGGGCCGGAACGGCTCCAGGTCTTGCAGGTGTTCGCCGGTGCCGAGGAACTTGATTGGCACGCCGGTCACGGCCTTGACCGACAGCACGGCGCCGCCGCGAGCGTCGCCGTCGAGCTTGGTCATGATGACGCCGTTGAGTTCCAGCGCCTCGTTGAACGCCTTGGCGCTGTTCACGGCGTCCTGACCGGTCATGCCGTCCACGACCAGGTAGACCTGATGCGGCTCGACCTTGTTATCGATCCGCTTGAGCTGGTCCATCAGCTCCGCGTCGATGTGCAGCCGGCCGGCCGTATCGAACAGCACCACATCGATGTTCTGCTGCGGCGCCAGGGCCAGTGCTTCCTGGCAGAGCTTCACCGGGTCGGTGGCCGAGGTGTTGGCGTGGACCGGGACGCCGATCTGCTCGCCCAGCACCTGCAACTGGTGAATGGCCGCCGGGCGCTGCAAGTCGGCGGCGACCATCATCGGCCGGCGGCCGCTCTGCTTGAGCAGCCGGGCCAGCTTCGCGCAGGTCGTCGTTTTGCCGGACCCTTGCAGCCCGCAGAGCATGATCTTCGTCAGATCGCGGAGGTGCAGCGAGTGGTCCACCGGCCCCATCAGATTGACCAGCTCGTCGTAGACGATCTTGATCACCAGGTCGCTGGGCCGCAGCGACTTGAGCACTTGCTCGCCGACCGCCTGATCGGTCACGCGCTCCATGAAGTCGCGCACGACCTTGATGTTGACGTCGGCCTCGAGCAGCGCCCGCTCGACCTGCTTGAGCCCTTCGCGCATGTTGGCCTCGGTCAACCGGGCCTGCCCGGTCAACTTGCGAAAGGCCTGCGAGAGGTTGTTTTGCAGGGCGTCGAACATGGGCTAAACGCACTTTCCGCCGTGGATAGCGGGATTCAGCCAAAGCGACGCATTCTACGAAACCGAGGCGAACTCTGGCAATACGCGTCGGCTTGAGTAGAAGCCCGGCTTCTCCAAGAAGCCGGGCTTCTTTCGCAGCGATCGCGTCAGCCCCGCGCGGCGCCCGCTCCTTGCACTCCCAACCGCGCATTCCAGTGCCGCGCGGCGGATTGCAGTTGATGGAGCACGGCCACTCGTGTGCCTCCGGCTGCGAGCAGGGTCATGATCGGCCGATGAGCTGCGATGCGCGAGCCGGCTATGGGGATGTCGGCAATGGGGGGCCACCATTCGGCCGGCTGGGCGACGGGGTTGGCGGACGGATTGACGATCCGTCCTACCTCGGCGGCCAGGGCTTCGTCGATCTCGACCGCACGGCTCGCGAAGAGGATCGCCTTGCCGCACCAAGGAGGCTTGCGGCGCCGAGCCCTGCGTTCCTCGGGCAAGCGGCCGTGAAGGCAAGCCTCGACGTGCCAGCGCATCGCCGGAAGGTCCAATGCCCGTTCGAGGACTTCGACGGACGCCGTGTAGCGTGGGTTCACCTCGACCGGCCAAACGCCGTGGCGGTTCAGGATGGCATCGACGCCGAACAGGCCGGTCAGGCGGAACTCGCTCGCCAGGCAGTCGCCAATCCGGCGGAAGCGGTCCGTCGTGTCCGGCGACAGCCGCAGCGGACCGAGGGAGCCGCAGTATCGAAAGCCGCGGCCGCCGCACCAATCCGCCCCCGCCCCGATGAGCTGCTCGGTGACGCCCACGAGCGCGGCCTGCCCTCGCGCCGCCACGTACACGGCGGCGCAGGGCCGGCCGGCCACGCGCTGTTGCAGGAAGCAGTCGTCGGCCGTCGCGTGGCGCGGGAGCGTTCCGCGCCACGCACGCACGCCCGCGCCGCCGGCCGATGTTCGCCGCTTGAGCAGCCAGCCCTCGCCAGGAGCGGCCGCCGCGCCGATCCGCTCGCAGCGTGGAACAGGCAGGCCGCACCGATCCAGGGCCGCGGTAAAACGCCAAGGGTCTCTCACCGCTCGCAGAATGTCGCCCGTATTGCCCAACAGCGGCCGGTCGCGCGCAATGCGGTCCACCGTCTCCGGGTGATTCTCGAGCCCACCGGTGTACAGCCACGGACATGGTGGGTGTTGCGCTGCCGCGACCGCCAGCCCCGCCGGGTAGTCGCGCCCGTGAACCCAAGGGCAGAGTTGCCGCAGATCGGCGTCGCCGAACAGGTCACAGGCGAGCGGCTCGAAGCCGGCGCGCCGCGCCGAGCAGGCCGCCGCCCGCGCACTAGCGCCGACAACGAGGAGCGATCTTGCGGAAGATTCCAGGGAAAGCGGCATCGACCAGATACGGCTGTGCAAATGGAGCAGTGGCCAGCGATGCTGCCCGAAACCGCGTCTGGCGCTGCCCCAAAATCAGGCAGCCACGGCGATCTGCAAGGCGGCCGAACAGCGAGGAAATACCTTTCCCTCAGCACTAAAGCTATGCCTAGCAAGTATCTGGGCACGCCGCCAGAGGTCGCCCGCCCAGGCGCGGCATACCGTTTGCCTTTGCACGTTGCGGCGTGCGATGCGCCATCCGGATCGGTGTGGGCCCCACCGGCCGGAGTTTGCCGTGGCCGGACGTGCCGGCCCGGCAACTCAAACCTCACTCCGACACTCCCCTCTCGCCGGCAGGGATGGCCGTCGGCTTGTTCGCTACGACCCTGGCCAACCGGCCACGTGGGCGAGTCTCTCCGAGACTCGCATTCGCGTCTCGCAGAGACGCAACCACGTTGCGCGACCGGCCAGCCACGGAAGGCCCTTAAGACAACTGGCTCTTTGCCTGGGGCCAGAAGGGATGCCCCGGCTTGGGTGGGCGATCCGCCTCTCCCGCCCAAGCCCGGGGCGATTTTTTGACAGAATCACTTCGTAGGCGCACGATAGATCAAATGCTGTCACAATGCTCATTGTGACAATCGATGTGACGACACATGGCCGTGCGACACGGCATTCGACAATCTCCACAACAGCACACAAGATAGTCACTTATGGCGATTTGTCGGTGTTGAACTCGAATTGGCACGACCATTGCAAAATGGGGCGCAGCTTACATCAAGTTGTGGAGGCACCCCAATGCTCAAGACAATCTTCTGGACACTGTTCGTCGTCATCGCCGCCGTAGCGGCCTACGACGTTTACCTTTCGCTGAAGTTCCAAACCACACTCTACACCATGGAAGAGAATCCGCTGGGCCGATGGCTGATCGCCGCCGATAACGGCGACGTGGCGCTGTTCCTGACGGTGAAGATGATCGGGACGATGGTCGTTCTCCTGGTCCTTCCGGCTTTCTACCGGTTCCGCCGCAAGCTGGGCATGGTCACCACGTCGGCCTTGGCGGCGTTCCAGACCTCGTTGTTTTGCTACTTGTCGTTCGCCTGATCGCCGCGTGCCACACTGCCCGTGTGCGCGATACCTAGGCCGGCCAATCTCGCGCGGTACAATGACGCCGACCCAAGGGGGGCGCGTCATGCGATGGATTCCGAGCATCTCGGTGAGCGGCGGTTGG
>JBGQHD010000092.1:0-10345 GCA_041497795.1 Planctomycetia bacterium | reverse complement strand
GGGTGTTGGGGTGGGTTTGTTTTTTTTTTCATTTTTGGGGCCCGTTTTTTTAAAACCTTTTCCCGACCCTAAACCCACCCCCGACCCCGTTGCGTGGCGTCCCGCTTGATGTCGTTGCGTTGAGCGATGGCACGATTCTGCCCTCGAACGCCGACCCGCCGGTCGCTACAGTCCGCGGTTCGTGCGCCGCGGCGGGCTCGCGTTGCCGCCGCGGCTAGCACGCTCTTCGCCTTTCCCCATCTTCGCCAGCATGTGGTCGTTGCCGACAGCACGTCGGGCAATCATCGTGGCCGGTTGCCTGGGCACGATGTACACCCAGTTGACCACCTCGCCGGCCACGATCCAATTCGCGCGCACGCTGGGCGGCGGCGGCTGGCACATCGGCATCCTGGGCGCGCTGCCGCAGGGCATGCTGGTGTTTCAGTTCCTGGCGGCGCTGGTGGCAAACCACCTGCGCTATCGCCGCGGAGCGTGGCTGTGCGCCTGCCTGCTGCAGCGGGTGGCGCTGGTGCCCATCGCCGTGGGGCCGTGGCTGCTGCCCGACGTGCCCGACGCCACCTGGCTGTGGGCCTTGATCGCGGCCACCGCGGCCGACCAGGCCCTGGGGCACTTCGGCTCGCCGCTGTGGCTCTCCTGGATGGGCGATTACCTGCCGCGCGACGGGCTGAACCGCTTCTTCGGCGCGCGGCACGTCTGGCTCCAATGGGCCGCCGCCACGGCACTGCTGGCGTGCGCCCTGCTGTTGTTCAAGACCGGCTGGGATACCCGCACGGCTTTCTCGGTGATCATCGGCATCGCGGCGACCTGCGGCGTGACCGACCTGCTGCTGTTCGTCAACGTGGCCGAGCCGCCCGTCAGGCACACGTCGAAGCCGCGCCTGCGGGAGGTGCTCACGGCCCCCTTCCGGCACCGCGACTTCCGGCGGTTCATCGCCTACTCCAGCTTCTGGCACTTCGCGGCCATGCTCGGGGCGCCGTTCATCTCGATGTACCTGCTCGTGGACGTGGGCATGGACCTCTACCACGTGTTGCTGCTGTGGGCCACGTCGTGGGTCGGCGGGGCGCTGCTCTCCCGCCGCATGGGGCATTGGACCGAGAAGTATGGCAACCGGCCGATGCTCGTCCTCTGCACGGCCATCAAGTCGCTGCTGATGATCGCGCTGGTCCTCACGCCGCGCGACCCGACTGTCGTGTTCTGGGTGATGGTGCCGGTCTTCACCATCGACGCGGCCACCAACGCCGGCATCGCCATCGCCACCAACGGCTTTCTGCTCAAACACTCGCCGAGCGAGAACCGGGCCATGTACATCGCCGCCGGCACCGCCGTGGCCGGCCTGGTGGGGGGCGTCACTTCCATCGCCGCCGGAGGCACTCTATCGCTGCTGGGGCCGGGTCACGTGGAAATGCTGGGCCTCACCTTCAGCGGCTTTCACGCCGTGTTCTTCGCCAGCGTGCTGATGCGGCTGGCCACGATCTTCTACGTGCGGCGCATCCGCGAGCCGAATTCGCAGGGCGCCAAACGCATGGCGGCGGAGCTGATCGGGGCCTCGCCGCTACGGCTGGTCCGTCTTCGGTCCGGCGTGCCCGTAGCGTCGCAGAAGGAGCACGCTTTGCAGGCGGCGGCCGAGGACCGAGATGACCGGCACGACCGCGCGGCAGCGTAGAGTTGGTTATGGAGTGCCCGCGGCTTGCAACATCGCGACGATCTCCGCCTGCCCTGTCCGCACCGCGACCTGAAGCGGCGTTTCGGGCTGCCCCATGACGAAGTTGTGCGTCACATCGATCTTGGCTCCATGCGACAGCAACAGACGCACGGTTTCGGCCTCGCCGGCCATGGCCGCCAAATGGAGCGGTGAGGGATTGGAATCTGCCGGATTCACGTTGGCTCCGGCAGCAATCAGCACGTTGACGGTCTTCCAATGCTGGCGGTCGATGGCGTCTCGCAGCGGCGTTTGCCAGCCGAATAGCGATCGGTCCACGCAGGCGCCATGATCGACCAAGAGCTGCGCGATGTCCGTATGCCCACAGGCCGCGGCGATATGCATGATCGTGCCGTCGCTATGGGCAGAAGCAGTCTGATTCGGGTCGGCGCCGTTCTCCAAAAGATGTCCAGTGACATGCACGTGATTGCCAAGGACGGCGCACGCCAGAGGTGTTCGTCCTGCGGAGCCGCGCGAACCGGCTGCCGACGGATCGGCCGCCAGCAGCCGCGAGATGGTCGCCAGGTCGCCAATCGCGCAGGCAGAGTGCAAGTCGATCTTCGCGCCCTGGGCAATCAGCAGCTCCGCGCCACGCGGATTGCCAAATACGCCGCACAGCAGGAGCGGCGAGTCGCCGTCCTCGTTGGGCAGGTCCACGTCGGCACCGTGCCGAATCAGGAGATCGAGAATGGCGGTGTCCGGATTTGTCGCCGCCCGGTGGATTGCGGCATTTCTTCGCCGATCCAGGGAATTGACGTCCGCTCCGTGCTCCAGCAGAAACCGGACGGCTTCCACATCGCGATTGCGGGCCGCCAGGCGAAGCGCGGGCACGTCGAAGTCCATGTCCCAGGAAGCGCCGTAATAATCGAGCCGAGCATTGACGAGCGAGGGATCTTTCCGGACGGCATCTTGGTACAGCTCTTTGTCCTCACCATCAATTCCCCGCCAAAACTGCTGCCGCAGCAGCTTTCGCTCTTGCCAGCGATCCCAGGCAGACCAGATCGCAAAGACCGCGCACGCCAACGACACAAACACGAAGAGGTGGCGCAAATCAAAGCGGATGCGCCGAGAAGGTTGGGCCGCGGGCTGTCCTTCGCTAGGTGGCATAGTTGGCATTGCACACCAGTTTCAATCGCCACGCCACCGTCAATCCGGCACAGCACCCTGCGGTGCGCGCTCGAACGGTTCACCCGCGAAAGCGCCGGCCGTCTCCTCGAAATAGCCCGCTGGCCAAGTCGGCTGACCATTCGCGGTTCCCTCGGCGAGCGCCAGCGCGTCGCGCACCAGGTTCTCCAGGTACTTCGCGCGCTGCGGATCGAGGCGGTTGAGGAGATCGTTCAATTCTTGGGCAATCGTCACCATCCTTTGATCTTACCGATTCGCGTTGCCCGTGTGAATTACTCCTTCTTCCCCACCGTCTCCAGCAGCGTCTCCAGCTTGGGGATTCGCTCGCGGGCTTTGGCCGCCGCTTCGCGGTCTTGGCCGTCGGCGATGACTTGCTTCCACAGGTCGATGGCGGCGCGGAGCATTTCACCCTGCTGGGCCTGGTATTGCTTGTGCATCGGGCCGGAGGCGTAGCCATCCAGCGAGCGGGCCTTGGCGATCAGGAACCGTCGCTGCTCGGCGACGTCGTCCGCTTCCCAGGGGCGCTCGGGGCGGCCGTCGTAGTCTTCGAGGATGGCGCCGGCCTCCCGCGCGGCGGGCACGTCCGGCCAGCGATCGTGCAGCCCCTTGAGCTGCATCAGGCCGGAGTACACGGTCTTGGCGTCCTTGAGCTGGCCTTTGCCCTCGGCCAGCAGCGCCGCGGCCCAATCCTCCCGCGACGTGGCTTCGGCCATCCGCGAGGCGGGCTGCTTCTTCGCCAGAGCGCGGCGCGCCGGCAGCCCCTCTTCGAGCCAGCGGAAGACCTCGACGAGGCCCTTGCCGCCGGGCACGGCGTGCCCGAGCTTGGGATACGTCCAAGCGCGGCTGCGCACGCCGACCTCGGACAGCATCGGCTGCCGCCAGCGCTCGACCTCGCCGCGGTTGAAGTCGTTCTCGCCGGTCAGCAGAGCCACGCTCAGCCGGTCGCTGACCCGCTGGCGGAGCCACGAGTCCTCCCGCAGCTCGCCGCCAGCGCAGATCGGGATCACGCCGCCAAAATACTCCGGCAGGGCGAAGCCGATGGCGCACGCCACTCGCCCGCCGCCCGAGAACCCGGCCAGGTACGTGCGGTCGGGATCGACATTGAACTTCCGCCGCAGGTCATCCAGCACGTCCATCACGATCCGCACGCGGCGCTTCATGGGGCAATCGTTGCCCGCCGCGTGCGGCCCCGCGAGGATCACGCCCAACTCCTGGCAAGCCTGCTGCCAGCTCGCGTAGCCCATCGGCTTGTCGCCCGGCGAGATGAACAGGATGGCCGCCTGCGGCTTTCGCGCATCGAAGCTGCGCGGCACGAACAGCTCGTAGGTCTGCTTGGTCGAGTCGTAGCCGTCGAGCCAGCCCTTGGGCGGCTGCTTGGAGCTTTGATTGGCAACGGCGAAGACCCAGTCGAGGCGCGTCTCGGCGGTGACTTTGACGCTGGGCTGATAGCCGGGGCGGGGAGGGTCGGCGGCGGCTGCCACAGGGAGACTTGCGACAAGCCACGAGACGGCAACGAGGATTCGACAGGGCATGGATGCCACTCGAAGGATTGATCGCGAGAATGAAGGCCGCAGCAGAGAGACGTCCGTCAAGCGGCCATGAGACGGCGTTACTTTTCCCTGGGTTCGACCAACTCCGGCTTGGGTTCGCGGTCATGGGGGATTTGTTCCAATAGCAACGCAGCCTGGATTTGCGACACAGCTCGCCTCCTAGCCTGCAGTTCAGCCCGAATTAATAAGTTCTCTGCCCTGATGACCTGAGTTTCAGCCTCGCAGAGCGCCATTTCTTCCGCCAGCTTCGCCTCCGCGGCCGATCGCTCGGCTTGAAGGCGGGCCTCGCGTTCGGCCTGCTGCGCCTGCTCGGCCTGTCGCACGGCTGTCCGATAGCCGGCAAAGTACGCGGCCACGATCAGGGTCAGTAGAAAGATCGACCGCAGGCTGAGCTGAAACCAGCGACGGCCGGTGCGTCGAGCGGGTTCGTTCATGGCGCGCTCACTTTACTGCGGCGGTTTTCCCCGGCGATGCCATCGCCCGCTTTACTGGGGCGCGTACGAATCGAACACCCGCACTTTCTTCCAATTAGGCTTGTTCTCTTCGATGAACTTCAGGTGCCGCTCGTGGGCCTGGTACTTGTCGTGGGCGGCCTTGTTCTCGAAGACCACCAGCAGGCCGACGTGGAAATCGCGGTCGTTCACCTCGCGCTTCAGCTCGCCGGCCAGCGGGCCGGCGGCGAAGAACTCCGTGCCGGCGTGGCCAGTCAGGTACTTGTTGCAGGCGGCCACGAGCTTTTGCTGCGCGTCGGCCGAGTCGTCCTTGAGCGTGAAGTACACGTTGTGCACCAGCAGCGGCTCGTTGCCAGCGGGGGCGGAGCCTGGAGCGTGGTAAAGCGGCATTGTCATCGAGCTCCGGGGAAGATCATAGTCTCGGCGGACGGTCTTCAAATCGACGGTCTGCAACTCAGCGTACAGTATCAGACCTGCGAGGCATGACACAACACTTGTGCGGGACCACGATGCCTGGCGTAGTAGCTGAGCCATGCTGCGGGATTGCACACTAGCCCGACGCGCCAGCGAGGGAGAAGCGAGATGGACTCCGAGTCGCGCGCGCCTCTCCCTCGCTGGCGCGTCGGGCTAGTGTGTGGGCCGTCGACTTATCGCTGGTATTCCAGCGCGAAGCCGACGCCGTCGGGCACCGGCAGCGGCACCAGCCGCCAGCGCTGGTTGCCCAGGTCGGTCTCATCGACGGCGCTGGTGGCCAGATAGGCCAGCCACCAGCCCATGGCGACCTGCGAGGGGAAGTGGTCGTTGTCGTTCAGCCGCGACCAGGCCACGGCCAGAGAGCCGCCGTAGCAGGCGACTTTCGCCCAGGGATTGTCGGTCATCTTGGCGGCGGTCAGGAAGGGAATCGCGCCCATGAAGGCGTGGCCGCTGACGCCGTTGTCGTCGGCCCAGAAGCTCCAGTGCGAGTTCAGGGGGTCCTCGCTGGGGCGCGACGCGCCCAAGGCCTTTTGCAGAAACAGCATCGAGGGCGCCCCCACCATCGTGGCCCGCAGCGACCGCTCGCCCCAGACGGCCACGATGCCGCCGCGGAAGTCGTCGCGGAACATGCTGTCCAGGATCATCGCCGAGAGGTAGATCGGCAGCACCACGTAGCCCTCGCCCAGGGTCTTGGTCACGTGCGACCATTCATCACTCTCCTCGAAGCGGGCATCCTCCTGACCGTCGTACTGGATTTTGTGATCCAGGTCGCTGTTGGCCAGGATCGCCGCGACGCCGATGCCCAGGGCGAGCCCGGCCAGGCTCGGCGGCGAATAGTAGTTGCAGCAATCGCCCCACATCGACGCCATGAGCGAAGCCTCTTCGGCCGTGGGCGGTTGGCGACTCTCGCCATCGGCCGGCAAGCCCTCGATCGTCGCGGCAGCGCTCGGCGACGGCCCGAACTCCGGCATCTGCGCCGAGGCCAGCACGACCGGCTGGGCGGGGTCAGCCGCGACGGCTTCTTCCGCGCGAACCGGGGCGGCCACATCGGCGTCGGCAGCCCAGAAAAGCTCGAACAAGCCGCTGAGATCGAAGTATCGCGGAGCCGGTTCGCCCGGCGGGTCCGTCGGCCGCGACGCCGGCTTGTCAGAACGCTCCGTCGAAGCCGCGCCGGCCGTTGATTCGCTGGCGGCGGGGAGCACGCGAGCTGGTTCGGCCCCTGCGGACGGAGCAACGGCGAACGGATCGACGGCGTCGCTGGCGCGCTCCGCGGCGTCGAATGCGCAGCCGCAAACGAGCGCCAGCAATGTGAGTAACCCAACAGGGCACGCGAGGTGCCGACGCAATCGCCACCGCGGGTTGGGGAACGGCAGGGGGTGCGCCAAGGGAATTCGGCGAAAGAGCGTGAGCCGCGGATCGAGACCAGACTTCGGAGCGGCCTTCCCTTAGTGAGGTGTCACGCGATTTTCTCTGGTAGCCGAAGTCGCCACTTCGGGCAATCCGAACTTTGGCGAGTTCCACCCCGGATTTGCGCGTGACGGGGCACTGGAGCACCGCATCCTGCTGATCGGCATTCCTGCCGCCGGCAGTTCAATCAATTGATCCCGGGCACTGGCCGCTGTCGCTGCTGTCGCACCAGCGGCGTCGCGGGCACGCGAGCCAGGCGGCCTTTCGGCAAGTATCCCACAGACGTACACTCCCGCTCCTTTCATTTGCCGTGGCTGCAAAACTCCCCTCACCCCGGCCCCCCGGCCCTCTCCCCGGAGGGGAGAGGGCCGGGGGTCACGGCACGCGCTCTAACGACGGAAGTGGGCGATGACGAAGCAGACCTCCTCAGCCGGGTTCGCCGCCATCCTTGGCCGCTGGATGCGAGGCGCCTCAGACCGCATCTCGCGTCATGGCGGCCCGAGCGTCGTTTTGCCGCTGCTCTGCGGGCTGGTGCTCGTGGTTCAGTTCCAGGCGCTCCGCTTCTGTCTGCACTGGTGCAACCGCGGCCTGGCCGAGGACATCGCGCCCGCCACGCTGGCCTGGTCCTACCTCGTCGGGCTGCGGTTCGATGCCGCGGTCGCCGCCTACCTGTTGCTGGCGTGGTTGCCGGCGGCCGTCGGCGCGCGGTTCTGCGGCGGAGCCAAGGCCGAGCGCCACGCGTACGTGGCCTTGGCCGCGATCGTCGCTCCGGTCGTCGCAGTGCTGGGGTTTGCCGAGATCGAGTTCTATCGCGAGTTCTTCACGCGGTTCAACAGCCTGGCCCTGCGCTATTGGAAGCAGCCCGGCACCGTGGCCAGCATGATCTGGTATGGCTACCCGGTAGTCCGCTATCTGCTGCTGACGGCGTTGGTGACCGGCGTCAACGTGGGAGCCGTGGTCTGGCTGGGGCGACGCTTCGCGCAGGAGCGAGCGCCGGCGCGTCGGCCGGCGCTGCGGTCGGTGTTGCGCCTGGCGACCTTGGCCGCGGTGTGCTTCGTCGCGGCACGCGGCGGGGTGCGCGGCATTCCGCTGGGCTGGGGCGATGCGGTGCATTGCGACGTTCCGTTCGCCAACCATCTTGCGCAGAACGGCGTGTGGGCCCTGGGCAGGGCCGTGATGGAATCGTCGCACGACGTGGACCGCGTGGCCGCCATGTGGCGCACGCCGCTGACGTTGGCCGACGCCCAGGCCCGCACGGCGCGGCTGCTCGTCAGCCAGGCCACTTTGGATGCCGGCGGCGCCGATCGCCGAGTGAAGTTGACCCCCTCGCCCGACGGACCGCCGAACGTGGTGGTGATTCTGATGGAGAGTTTCACCGCGCGCTTTTGCGGAGCCTGCGGAGCGGGGCGCTCGAAGGACGACTACACGCCGGAGTTCGACAAGCTGGCCGGCGAGGGCATCCTCTTCGACCGCTGCTTCTCCGCCGCCTCGCACACGCACCAGGCCAACGTGGGCGTGGTGGCCGGCTTCCCCATCCTGCCCGGCCACGAAGCGCTGATGGACGACGCCACCTGGGGCGCCCAGCGGTTCGACGCGCTGCCGCGCGCCTTCCGCAACCAAGGGTACGACACCTATTACCTCTACAACGGCGACTTGGCTTGGGAGAACATGCGCGGCTTCATGCGGCTGCAAGGCGTGGAGCGGTTCGTCGATCGCAGCAACTTCGACGCGGCCAGCCGCCACGACAACACCTGGGGCGTGACCGACGAGGAGCTGTTCATCCGGGCCAACCGCGAGTTCCGCGAAGCCAAGGCCCCGTTCTTCGCCGTCATGTGCACGATGTCGAACCACGAGCCGTTCGACCTGCCGCGTCCGCTGCCGTTTGCGGAGGTCTCCGACCACGGATCGATGAACAAGCGGCTCAACGGCATTCGCTATGCCGATTGGGCCATCGGCCAATTCTTCGACTCGGCCCGGCAGGAGAGCTACTTTCGCAACACGCTGTTCGTGCTGGTGGGCGACCACGGCTTCAGCATTGCCCCGATCCTGACCGAGCTGCGGCTGCTGCGGTTCCATGTGCCGCTCGTGTTCTACGCCCCGGAGCTGCTGGGCCGCGAGGGGCGGCGCATGCACAGCGTCGCCAGCCACTTGGACATTGCGCCCACGCTGCTGCGGCTGGTGGGCGACAAGAGCGAGCACCGGCACTGGGGCCACGATCTCTTCGCACGGGCCCAGGACGATCCCGGCACGGCCTATTTCAAGCCCAGCGAGACGAGCAACGAGGCCGGCTGGGCGGTCGGCGACAAGCTGCTGGTGAAGACCAACGACGGCCAGACGCGGCTGTATCGTTACGACCTGGGCTTCCCGGCGGAGGTCGAGCCGCTGTTCGATGACGCCCTGCGGCAGGCGCTCGATGGCGACCTGCAGGCCTATCTGACCACGGCCAAAGCGGCGCTGCACGAACGCGGGCAAATCCGCACCGTGGGGGCCGCGAGTGCTACTGAGCCGTAGTCGCCTAAGAAGCCCGGCTTCTTGGAGAAGCCGGGCTTCTAACTAGAAGATTCCCGCACCGAACGTACCCGGCGGCTCTCGGCGTCCCGACGTTCCGCTGGACGTCGTCTTGGACGTTCTTGTCTCCGGCTTCTTGTGCGGCCCGCGCGGCTGTTCACCTTCCGTGCGCGTCCGCCGCGGCTCCGTCCGCGCTGGTGCGTCGTCGCGCGCGGCGGGCAAGTCGTCGTCCCAATCGGCATCGTAATCGTCGTAGTGGGAGACGTAGCCCGGCTGCTTGCTTTCCTCGGTCTCCTCTTGATAGGCCGCAATCACCCCCTCCTGGATCAGCTCGCGGCAAGACGAGTTGATCGGGTGGGCGATGTCGGCGTAGAGCTTGATGCGGCCCTCGTCGTCGGCGGCCGGCTGGTGCTCCTTGAGCGGGCGGCCGCACTGGTTGCAATAGGCCGCCCGCATGTGGTTCTTGCCGCGGCACTCGGGGCAGTGGAACGTGAGCTTCCGGCTGGGCATGGCCACGAAGGGACCGTTGGCCCCTTCAATGATCTTGAGGTCCCGCACCACGAAGCAGTGGTCGAAGGTGACGCTGCAAAAGGCCTTCAGTCGTTCGCCCAACAAGTCGTCCGTGAGCTTGATGCGCACTTCGGTGATCTCCACGTCTCTCCTCCCTTCCTGGGGTAGGTGCCGCTTGCCGAGCGGCACGGGTCCCGCGTGTAGGTGCCGCTTGCCGAGCGGCACGGGTCCCGCCCGGCGAAACGGTAAGCGCGGCCCACGGGGCGGCACGGGTCCCGCCCGGCAGGCGGGACCTACTCACAGGCAACCGCTCACGACGTAGACGTTCCTCCATCCCAGGCTGCGCAAGCGGGCGCCCGCGCGCCGCGCTTGTCGGGCACTCAGGCACAATCCGAAATAGCTCGCGCCGCTGCCGGTCATTTGGTGCCCGGCCAGGCCGAGTCGGTCGAAGTCCTCCTTCATGCGGGCAATCCACGGCGACAGTTGCTCGGCCGCGGGCTGCAGCGCGTTGTGCAAGTGGCGGCCGGCGGCACACAGGTCGCCCCGGCACAATGCTGCAATCAACGCAGCAACCAGCGCGCCGGACGTTTGCGGCGAGGCTGCCGGACGACACCGCCGAT
>JBGQHD010000091.1:0-10372 GCA_041497795.1 Planctomycetia bacterium | reverse complement strand
ACCTGGAACGGCAAAGCCTGGGCCGACGTGGCCGAGCCGCAGTTCTCGCCCGACAAGCCCGCCGGCGGCACGGTGACCACCGTCACGTTCAAGCCGGTCCGCACGAGCAAGGTGCGCATCGTGTTCACGCACCACGGCAAGTCGCGCAGCGGGCTAACCGAGATCGAGATTTGGGAAAAGTAGGGCGGACACTCCTGTCCGCTCCTGCTCCTCCACGGACGGCCGATAACGCGGCGCACGAGGTTCAGGCGGCGTCTTTGTGCGGCCCGTTCGCGCGCACTTGTGACCGAATCGTTCCGTATATGTCACATTTCCTGCGGGGCAATTCTCGCTAACACGCTGTGTATCAATGCGTTGCGGCGACGGCCGGTGAAACTGCACCCGTCGTCGATCGAGCAGCCGCTCGATCGCATTTCTCGCACAGCAGGTTTAGCGGCATGACACTCCTTCGGGTACAACTACTCCCTCGGCGCCAGCGCGAGCGGCTGGCGATATGCGCTGAACTGAGTGCGGCGTGTCCTTGAGGCTCACCATGACCGATTACGGCGTCAGCGTTCCTCACTGCCGCATCCGCCAGCAGCGGCTGCTGGCGGAGATGCAGCGGCAGCGGCTCGGCTTGGTGATCGTCGCCCACAATGCCCACGTGCAGTGGTTGACCGGCTGCCACTTCTCCTGGCTGTTTTCGCCGATCGCCGCGCTGACGGCCGACGGGCATTGCACGCTGGTGGCGCCGGAGCGGCGGATGCCCGCCGTGGCCGCAGCCGACGAGCTGGTGCCCTACGAGGCGCAGTGGACCTCCACGCTGCGCAACGATCAGCGTGTGGCCAGCGCGGCGGTGCTGCTCGATCGGCTGGCGGGGCGTGTCAAGCCGGGCCGCGTGGGCGTCGATTTTTCGTCCTGCGGACCGCACACGGTGGGCGACTCGCTCCGCGAGTCGCTTCAACTCGCGGAGCGAGTTGACCACGTCGATATCGAGCCCGCGATCTACTACCTCCGCCGTCGCAAGGAGGCCGACGAGCTGGCGCTGATGAAGAAGGCCACCGCCGCCACCGGCCGGATGTACGAACGGGCTCGGGCGATTGTCGCCCCGGGCGTCAACGAGCTGGAGGTGTTCAACCAATTGCAGGCCGTGGCGACGGAGGAATTCCGCGAGCCGCAGACCGCCCCGGCCGGCAACGACTACGCCTGTGCGGCCCGTGGCGGCCCGCCGCGCGATCGCTGCTGTCAGGAGGGCGAGCTGTACATCCTGGACCTAGGCCCGGCGTTTCGCGGGTATTTCTCCGACAACTGCCGCACGCTGGCCGTAGGCGGCCGGCCGTCGGACCTTCAGCAACGCACCTGGGAGGCCATCGCGGCCGTCTTCCCCGTCGTCCAGAGCACTGTGAGGCCCGGCGTGAGCTGCAAGGGGTTCTTTGAGCGTATCCAGCGGCAACTCGATGAGTTCATGCCGGGCAACTTCACTCACCACTTGGGCCACGGCGTGGGCCTGTTCCCGCACGAGGCCCCGCACCTGAACCCGCGCTGGGACGACCGCTTCGAAGCCGGCGACGTCATCTCCGTCGAGCCGGGCCTGTACACGCCCGAGATGCGGGCCGGCATCCGGTTGGAGAACCAATACCTGGTCACGGAGAGCGGCGTGGAGCTGCTGAGCGATTTTCCGTTGGGGCTGTAACGCGGGCGCGAGGAGGTGCGTGGGGCACGTTTCCAACGCGCCAGTTCGGGCACGTTGAAAACGTGCCCCACGGCAGCCGGGGTGCTGGTTCTTACGTGCCCCAAGAGCGCCATGCAGCCGGGCTCACACCGGCCGCCGCGCCGGGTTTCGGCTGGCTGGCCGGCGGCGCATTCAGCGGACCATCCAGCGGCGGGGGCAGCCTTTCGGCCGGCGCGTTTTTGGCCGGCGCGGTGGTCGCGGCGGGAGCCGGCAAATCGGCCGGTTGCGGCCGCGCGTCCCCGCGCGGTCCAGCCGGCGGCACTTGCTCGGCCCCGCCGGGCGTCGTCTGGGAATAGGGCCCATCACTCACGGGATGCGGCGCCATCCGCATCACGTAATTCAGCGGCCAGGCCGAGTAGCGGCGCAGCTCCTTGTCCTTGGCGTCGCCGTACGCCGCCTGCGGCCAGGGGCCCTCGGCCAGGTAGACGCGGTTGTATTCCAACAGCGAGCCCTTGCGGAAGTGCACCTCGGCGATCGCCCGGTTGTAATCGACCAACGCCCGATAGTAGGCCGTTTGGGCCACGGCTCGCCGCGCGATGGCGTCGATCAGATCGGTGTTGCGGATTTCGACCCGGCCGATCGTCTTTACGCCACTCCTCCAGATCCTGTCGAACTGCTGCACTTCCTCCTGAGCGGAGTAGAGGTGGTCGAGCCGACGCTGGGCGATGACGTACTGGCACTCCAGGTTGCGCACGGCCTCGGTGAGGGCGTGCGAAAGCTCCAGCTCTTGCTCTTCCAGCCGGGCTCGCTCGCGGGCGATTTGCAGTTGCACGTTCCGCACAGTCACCATCTGCTGGCGGAAGCCCAGCGGCATGTTGAAGTTGAAGCCTAACTGCCATTCCTGATAGTTGCCGTCGGTGAGGGTCGAGTAGGCGTTGCTGCCGGGGAACGGGGGCACGCCGCGGCCGTTGGGGTCGATCAGCGTGTCGCCGGCGCCCAGCCAGCGGTATAGCGCCACGGCGTCCAGCCGCGGCAGCAGCAGGTTGCGGGCGGCGATCAGCTCCAGCTCGCGCCGCTGGATGATCCACTTCTGGCGGCGCAGCTCGACGCTGCGGGTCAGCGCCTCGACGTGGATGTCGTTCCAATCGAAGATCACCTTGGCCCGCTGCGGATCGTCTTGGGGGCGGATCAAGCGGCCGTCGCTGGGCGGCAGCCCGAGCACGTACCGCAGGCGGTTCTCGGCCCGCAGCAGGTTGCACAGCGCGGTCTCCAGGTCGGCCACGAATTGATAGTATTGGCTTTGGGCCTGGGCCAGCAGCAGGGCTTCGCCGCCGATCACCTTGGCTTGCTGGAACGCCTTGACGCGCCGCCAGTTGGCCAGGGCGCTGTCGCGGCCGGCGCGGATCGAATCCAAGTCGCGATAGGCCACGTACAGGTCCCAGTAGGCCGTCTCGACGCCCAGCACCATGTCCCGCATGGCCTTCTCGAAATCGGCCAGGCTGACGTCTTCGTTGATCCGCGCAATGAGCACGCCGCCGCCGCCCAGAACGTTTACGAAGCCCGTGGTCCCCTGCAGCGGCCCGGCGATGCGGTTGAACACGCCGGCCCCTTGCAGCAGCGGCTGGGTGATGCCGATCTCGTAGTTCAGGTTGTAGTCACTAGGCACGGCGCGGGTGGGGTTGTTGTTCTGGTCATAGACCACGTTCTGCCGCGCGAACACCCGGCCGCCGGTGGCGTTGGTCTTGGAAAGCTCGGCCTGGAAGGTCGCCCGGTCCTGGACGAAATCTCGCGCGAAAATCTGGTTGCCGAAGCCCCCCACGTTGATCGGCCGCTCGTTCTTTTCCCAGAGCATGTTAGTGCTGAACTGCGCGTCGAAGGCCGAGAGCGCGGATTCCACGCCGATGCCCGCGGCGCCGCCCGGCACGCCGGCGGCCTGAATTGCCGGATCGAACGCCGTGGCCAGCGCTTGAGGGTTATCCAGCAGCAGGGTCGGCGGCCCGGCGCCCGGCAAGAGCCGCGCGATCTTGCCGTGGGCCACGGCCATGCCCATGACCTCCTCCAGGCGGAGGTCCCACAGCGGCATCTTGTCGAACGTCTCCGGGTTGATCGGCGGCACGGCGGGGCCGGGCGTGTGGTGGCACTCCGGCTCGCGAGGCTCCTCGATCTCCAGCGACACCTGCCGGTATTGCGTCAGGTCCTTGTCTTTGAAGAAGTAGTACTGCCGCGCCTCGCGGCAGCCGGCCAAGATGACGGCGAGCAGCGCCGCGCCGAGGATTCGAACGTCCGTGCTCATGGCTTGCCTATCGGTAGTGTGCCGTAGTGTAGGCATCACGCTCCGCGTGATGAAACCGTCTCGCGGAGCGAGACGGCTACTTTAGGGGATCAGAAACACCAGCCCCGTCACCACGCCTCCCTGCACCGCCGCCGCCAGCGGGTCCAGCGGCACCAGGTTCCACGCCAGCGGCGAGCAACTGCCGGGCCGGTAGTGGCCCAGCGTGTAGACGCAGCGATGCGGGGGATCGACCGTCATCAGGTAGGGCAGCGCCGGAATGCGGCCGAAAAAGTGCGCGGCCGACACCACGGGCTGCGCCAGCCCAAACGAATAACCGTAGCGCTCCAAGTTGACCTCTTCAAAGTACAGCGGGTGGTGCGCCGTGCCGGGCGCCTCCCACAGGGCGATCTGCTCCGGCCACGGCCGCGTGCGGATGCCGCCGGCGCCGTGCACCTGGGCGGGCTCCCGCGCAAACAGCTCGACCGCCCGTGGCAGGCGCGGACGCTCGTCCTTGTCGGGAACATCGGGGTGAAATTGCCCGGGCGGCGGAGCCAGCGACGTGCTCACTTGCCCGATCGGCCTGAGCAACCGGCTGATCTCGCCGGCATACGTCGCGTCGGTGAGCGTGGGGGGCGGCCCCTTCATGACGCCCTCGCCCTCCGGGGGCACGGGTTCAGCCTCGCTGGCCGCCTTCGGCGGCGCGGCGTGGCGCAGCGCCTCGGGGGCCGGGCCGTGGCCGTCCGCCGCTTCCCTCTTCGGACCGATGGCGGCGCCGCCTGCCCCCGGCGGGGACGTGGCCTGCTGGTCGATCGGCGTTGATGGGGCCGCCGTGGATTGAGTCGCCGCTGCATCGATCGACGGCCCGGCCTCCTCGATGTCCCACGGGCGAGGGCGGGACACTCCGCGGCGACCATCGGCGGGAACGACGATGCTCGTGGCGCCGTCGGTCGGCGAGATAGGCTCGGGCAGGGCCGGTATGGCCGCGGGCGGTGATGCCGCCAGGTTGGCCCAAGGCCGGGCGCGATCGGGTTTGAGCGATCCCGCAAGCCAGCCGTTCAAGCCCTGGCCATCGGCGCGGATGAACGTCGGCTCGGCCTGCTTCGCCGCGCCGCCCTGGGTTGGTTCGAAAACGACCGACCCGTACACGGGCTGAAGCGGCGCCGCTTGACGGCCCACCCGGCCGGCCGAACGATCGGCAACCAGTGGCGATGGCTCGTCGCCCTGATAAGGCCGTAGCCTCAGCCGCGATGCCGCCGTCGGATCCTCGATGGCCGCCGGGCCGGCGCAGAACGCCTGACGGGCCAAACGCCATTCGCGCGCGGCCACCAGCGCGATCGTGCCCACCACGACCGCGACGGCCAGCGCGCGGATGACCCGTCCGTTGCGTCCCGCCAAGAAGGGCACCCGAGCGCGCAGCGAATTCAGAAACCGCTCCATCGACATAGCCGGTGCATCCTGCAAAACCGTCACCACGATATCAGGCCACGACGGTGGCGTGACCACGGCGCACGATTGGCTTCGACAGGAACGCCGGACGGCGTCCACATTTGCCACGGCCGGGGTCGCCGCTGGCACACGCCGAAGAACTGCTGCCGGCGTCTCGGCTGTTATCGTGCGCGTTACCGGAGCGTCTGCGGCCGAATGACCGGCACGACCAGACCAAGTGGCGCCCGTGTGGCACGTTTACCAACGTGCCCGGGCTGCGGGACGGGCACGTTTGGAAACGTGCCTCACGCCTACGCCGATTCCCAGCCGCGCACGCCCAGCGGATCGCTCGGGTCCCAGGCCAGCAGCTTTTGGATGACCTGCTGGGCCAGCGTATGCTCGCCGAGCTGCCGCAGGGACCAAGCCAGTCCTTTGGCCGATTCCAAGAAGGCCTGGTTGGCCGGCACGTCGTAGGGCAGCGGTCCCGGCAGCCCTTGCGGCGGCAAGGCCCGCTGCCCGATTTGGTACGCGTAGCCGAAATGCGCGCGGGCCAAGGTCAGGTCGTTGGCCTCCAGGGCCAGCTCGCCGAGCAGGCGGTGGGCGGCGATGAATTCCGAGCAGCCTTCCAGCAACCAGCGAAGCTCGTCGCGGGCAACCTCCGGCTCGCCGGCGGCGACCATCGCCTCGACTTCCTCCATGTCTTCCGCTCGCACGCGGGCGCAGCGCGGATGGACCAGCTCCCAAGCGTCGCGGCCTGCCACCGGCCGCACCGAAACCGCCGACGGGGGCCGCGGAGTGTCAGGACGGCGACGGGCAGACTTTTTGCCGGGATAGCGATGGGCGAGCTTTTTGCCGCGATGAGAGGGCATGGCTACGTGACGAAGACACTTAAATGACTTTGAGCGGCACTTCTTCGATCGCCGCGTGGCCCGACTTGCGGAACGGACGCGGCAGCGGCTGGGCCTGGCCCTGCTCGTCGATCGTCCGACAGTGCAGGGCGTACTCTCCCTTGGGCAGCCCGGGCAGCAGCACCGCCCAGTGGACCTTGGCCAATCGCATCGGCCAAGTGCGAGGGCGGCCGGCGGCGTCGAAGCCGAGCGTATCGGACGGAATCTTGCCCTCCGGCAGCTCGCCGCCCCAGCCCGTAGCAGGCACACTCCGTGTGCCGTCCTTCTTCTGTGTTTTACCTGGCGCGGTTTCCTCGCCTCTTTCTCCGGACGGCACACGGAGTGTGCCTGCTACGGGGGGCGGCAGAATCTCGGCGTCGCGCCACGGCGCTTTGGCGTAATACGGATCGTCGGACGGCCAGTCGTCCTTGCTCGGATGGACCCACACTTGCACCTTCTTCACTCCGGAGATACCGGCCTGGGCGTAGCCGGTCACGGGAATCGGCTGCCCGGCCTTCGCGTCTTGCGGCACCGAGAGCGTCGCGGCAAACGACTTCAGCGGGCTATCGACGTCGTTGTTCTCTCCCGCATACGTGTCGTTGGCGCCCGGCAGGTTCGAGAGCACGACGTGGGTGAGCCACTTGATACACTTAAAACCGTAGGCCTCCGGCACGACGATCCGCACCGGCCCGCCTCGCTCGGCCGACAGCCACTGCCCGTTGAGCTTGTAGCACAAGATTACCGGCGGCAGGTCGCCGTAGTCCTCCAGCACGCGGCCCACCGGCAGCGAGCTGCGGAACATCTGCTTGGGGTCGTCGTTGTGATAGCCGTAATAGAAGACGCGTCGCAGGTCTTCGCGCGGGTCGGTGCGCCAGACCACTTCGCGCAGCGGCACGCCCTCCCAGATGCCCATGCCCAGCGGGCAGCCGATGTTCAGGCAGGTCATCACCTTGGCGAACCGCACCGCGCGCTTCTTGCCGAGCTCCATGAGGCCGGCGAAATCGAGGGCCGTGCCGTCGGCCTTGGTCATCGGCTTGCGAATCTTGGCGGGCTTCTCCGGATCGGAGACGACCTCGAGCCGCCAGGTCTCGCGAGTCAGGCCGACCTCGCGCTTCTTGGCCTCCGGCAGCTTGTGCGGAATCGGCCGCCCGCGCGACACGTCGCGGAACTTGTCCGGCGGCGTGAAGTACGGCTCGAGCTTGGCGATGGCGTCGGCCAACTCCGGCGACGGGGCTTCACCACGAGCGGCTTGCGGCAAGATGCCTGCGCCCGCGACACCGACCGCCGCCGCGCCAAGCGAGCCAAGCCGCAGAAAATACCGCCGCGTGAGTTGGCGGTGCTCGGCGAGAAAGCATTCGAGTTCGGTCATCGTACGCGGTCCTCGTACCAGGCACACTCCGTGTGCCGTCCCGGTAGAACGGAATTCATTCCGTTCGCGATTGCTCTGGCCGCTTCATTGACGAACGGAATGAATTCCGTTCTACGGCACACGGAGTGTGCCTGCTACGTTACTTCGCCACTTTCAGCCCGCCAAGCTCCTGCGCGAGGAACGCCAGAATGTCCGTCGCTTCCTCGATCCGTTTGCTGGTCGGCGTGCCGGCGCCGTGGCCGGCCGAGGTTTCGATGCGGATCAGCGCCGGGGCGTCGCCGGCTTGGGCCGCCTGGAGCGTGGCCGCGAACTTGAAGCTGTGGGCCGGCACCACGCCGCCGAGAGCTGCAATCCTGGCCATCGGGCCAGAAGTGAGTCAAGGAGATTCTCGTGGGTTTTTTCTGGAGAAACATCTCAGAAGGTCATTGACAGTTCCTTCGGAATGGCTACCTTCAACAGTTGCCTCAGATCCAGGGCAGTGGTTCTGTGTGCATGACGGAGGCTGATGAGCAAGAGCGAAGCTCTCGCTCTCGCTCTCGCGGGAGGGGATTATGGTTGCGAGATTTGCTGCTGCCCAAAGCTCGCCCGGCGGCAAGGCCGGGCGTAGGTGGTCTGGTGCCACGCACCCTCAGCCGCGTCTTGGTGCCGCAGTTCTTCCCGACCTCCGCCCCAGCGGTTTCACGTTGGTGGAGTTGCTCGTCTCGATCGCCATCATCGGCATGCTGGTCGGCCTCACGCTGCCGGCCGTCAACGCCGCCCGAGAGCAAGCCCGTGCCACCGTCTGCAAGAACAACCTCCGCCAGATCGCCTTGGCCGCATGTCTTCACGAAGGACGCGGCGTTCTGCGACGCCTCCCTTCGCGGCCTGAGCTACACCATCGATCCCATTGTCCACCGATCCCATTGTCCACCGCAGCTTAGGCAATAGGGCGGATGGAGCGGTATTTGACGACGACAGGATGCGATAAACGATGTCTGGAGGATTGAGGATGCGCACGTTCAGTATCGCCACGGACGATCGAACCGCGAAGCGTCGGGTACCAGCAATTCTCGTTACCGCGCGCCGCCTCCTGAGCTTCGATGTACTTCGGTGGGTCATTGCAGGCATCCTTTTCGGGGCGGCGATGCTGAAGGCGTACGGCCTACTGATCGGGATGAGCGAGCCCGGCCGATTGGGTTCGCCGTTGCTGAGGGTGATCGTTTTTGAGGTCGAAATGGCGCTGGCGGCTTGGCTCATCGTGGGGTCCGCGCCTCGCGTCGCTCGGTGGTGCATTTTCTCGGTCTTCGGACTCTTCGCAGCTGTTTCAACGTACTACGCCCTCCTTGGTAAGCCTGCGTGCGCTGCTTGCTTTGGCCCGCTCGCAGTGAGTCCGTGGGCGACGCTCGCCCTGGATATCGCAATCTTGGTCGCTCTGAGCTTCTCTGCGAGACCAGGCCCTTCACGGCATAAACAGGGCGTGCAACAAGCCGCACCGAGCCGCGCGCTGGCACTCGCCGTCGTGCTTCCAGTCGTCCTCTTCAGCATGTTGTTTGGCCTGGGTTCGGTCGTTTTCGGTTCTCCGTCCAAAGCGCTCACTTGGATATCAGGTAATCAGGCCATTCTTGAGGAGGAGACGATCGATTTGGGTGCTTGCGAGTTGCGGACCCACCACATCGTGGAATTCGTCGTCCAGAACCGGAGCGACAAGCCCCTGCGCATCGTCGGGGGCACAACAACGTGCCGTTGCGTCGCGACGCGGGGTTTGCCCGTGGTCGTGCCAGCGAGAGGATCGCGACCTGTTCCGGTAGAAGTGACGGTTCTATCAGCGGATACTGACTTCAACCAATCGGTAACCATGTTTTCCGACGGTAATGTCCTTGGCGTGCTTCAGGGGAGGATTGTGGGCAAGGTTGGCGATGCTGGCACGCCAAGTCCGTGATGTTGCTCTGTCCTTCAAAGGAGGTGTATTATGATGCGTGTGAGATCCTTCTCGTCCTTGCTTTGCAGTTGTCTCGGAGTGGCCTTTTTGCTCCTTGGCTTTGTGTTCGGGGCGACGCATAATGCGCTCGCGCAGTTTACGAACCCGCAAACGTGTGATGCCACCACTGGCGAGTTGTGCCGGCAACCTAGTTGCACGCTGACAGCTGGAGGTTGCCCTTCTGGCTATACAGGATTGTGCGACAAGATGGGTTATCAACAATGTAGCGCCTGCAGGTGCATCGATATCGACCCCGACGTCACTGTGGAGTGCAAATGTCGTTAAGGGCGATGATCGCAAAAGCGAAGATGCACAGTCTCGCCTGCTTGACACGCGCACTTGAAATCCGAGACGAGCGTTTTTGTGTCTAGTGTTCGAATAGGCAGTGGCTTCTTCGTCGCCAGTTACTTGGTCGCTAGCGCCTTCCATGGCGCCAGCGCGAGTGGCGACGAGGGATTGCGCGCTCGGTTCCTAAGCGAGGCTCCCGCGGCGTGGCGTGCGCTGGCGGAGGGCGTCGGCAGCTATGAGGGAACCCGGGTAATGCGCACCGTGCGCGCTGCGTCTCAACCGCCGGAAGTGTCTAAGGTGGATTTCAAGTTCGCCGAAGATTTGGCGTTGGCGATCACGGATGACGGGTCGAGGGTTACTGCGCATGGAATGAATCGACGGTATGCGTTCGAGCTCAGGCGTATTGGCGAGACCGAGTGGATCATCGCCAAGCTCGCTCGCAAAGGCGATCCCGGACACGGCGAACTCGTAGACTACGCGCTCAAGGCTAGTCGTGGGTGTCTGACGTCTGGAACGAGTCTTT
>JBGQHD010000090.1:0-10420 GCA_041497795.1 Planctomycetia bacterium | reverse complement strand
GGTCGTCGGTGGCTCCGTAGGTGATGCCGCCGCGGACGCCGCCGCCGGCCAGGAACATGCTGAAGGCCCGCATGTGGTGGTCGCGGCCGACGCCGCCTTTGTTGCTTTGGGCCATGGGGGTGCGGCCGAACTCACCGCCCCAGATGATCAGCGTTTCGTCGAGCATGCCGCGCTGCTGGAGATCGCGGATCAGGGCCGCCGTCGGCCGGTCGCACAGGCCGGCGCAGGTCTTCATGAATGGCACCAGGTCGTTGTGGTGGTCCCAGTCGCGGTGATAGAGCTGAATGAACCGCACGCCACGCTCGGCCAGCCGCCGGGCCAGCAGACAGTTATAGGCGAACGAGCCGTCCGGCCCCGTGGCGCCGTACAGGTCGAGCACGTGCCGCGGCTCGCGCGAGATGTCCATCAGCTCCGGCACGCTCATCTGCATGGCGAAGGCCATCTCGTATTGGCTGATCCTCGCGGCGACTTCGGGATCGGCCGCGGGAGAAGAAGCCCGGCTTCTTGGAGAAGCCGGGCTTCTGTCCGCGCCGCCAAGCCCAGCAGCCCGGCTGCTTGGAGCAGCCGGGCTGCTGACTTCGCGCACGTCGCTCTGCCGATCGAGCGCCGTTACGGCGTCCACCACGTCGCGTTGCCTCGCGTCGTTCACGCCGGCCGGGTTGCCGGCGTACAGCACGGCGTCGCCGCGGGAGCGGAACTCGACCCCTTGATATCGGCTCGGCAGGAACCCGGCGGCCCATTGGCGGGCCGAGATCGGCTGCGGGCTGCGACCGCCGAAGCTGGTGAGCACGACGAAGCCCGGCAGGTCGGCGGCGTCGCTGCCCAGGCCGTAGGTGATCCACGAGCCCATGCTCGGCCGGCCGGTGATGGACGTGCCGGTGTTCATCAGCATGTGGGCCGGATCGTGGTTGATCTGGTCGGTGTGCAGCGAGCGGAGGATGCAGATTTCGTCGGCCACCGAGCCGATGTGCGGGAACAGCTCGGTGATCTCCTGGCCGGAGCGGCCCCAGCGGCGGAAGGGGAACATCGGCCCCTGGCAGACGAGCTTCTGACCTTGGAGCTGGGCGATAGGCTGGCCGCTGGTCACCGACGGCGGCATCGGCTGGCCGTGCAGCTTGGCGAGCTGCGGCTTGTTATCGAAGGTCTCCAGGTGGCTCGGCCCGCCGGACATGTAGAGGAAGATCACGCGGCGGACTTTGGGGGCGTGATTGGGAAAGCCGTCGATGCCGGGCAAGATGCCGATCCGCGTTGGGTGTGCTATGGCCTCAGCGCTCAGCAGGCCGGGTTGCAGCAGCGAGGCCAGCGCGATGCCGCCTAACCCACCGGTGGCGCGACCGAGAAACGCCCGGCGGTGGATTTGGCGTAGCAGGCGGAGATCGGGAGCCGCCGTGGGGCAAGGCCAGGAAAGAATGCGCATCGGAGGTATGTCGTCAACCAGACGGCCGAGAAGCAGTCCGAGAGGCCGCTGGGAGACACTCTACGCCAAAGAGCGGCGAAAGTCGAATGACGACGCAACGTGCAGCAGCGCGGAAACCTGGTTGCCCGGCGCGCCAGGGTTCAATTTGCAATTTGCATTTTGAATTGTGCAAAAGACTTTCGCCGCGCAATCGAGGCGCGCATCGCGGCACCCCAATGCAAATTGCAAAATGCAAATTTGATGCTACTGCACCATCTGCTCCCCGCCCCCCTCCGCGTGGACGGTGATCTCGCCGGCGTCTTCCAGGCGGCGGATGATATCGACGATCTGCTGCTGCACGGCTTCGACGTCCGCCACGCGGACCGCCCCCAGGTACTCCATTTCCTCCTTCAGCAGTTGAGCCGCCCGGGTGGACATGTTGCCCAGCACCATTTGCTTCAGCTCTTCGCTGGCCCCCTTGAGGGCCATGGCCCACTGGTTGGTCTCCACGTTCTTGAGCACGTTCTGCACGTCCCGGTTGGAGAGCTTGGCCAGGTCCTCGAAGACGAACATCAGGCGGCGGATTTCCTCGGCCAGCTCCGGGTCGGCCTCGGCCAGCGTCTCCATGAGGGCCCGCTCCGTGGCCCGGTCGGCGATGTTCAGGATTTCGGCCACTGCCTGCACGCCGCCGGCGTTTTGGAAGTGCTGGCTCAGCGCGCTGCGCATGCGGTTTTTTAGGCCTTGCTCGACCTCGGCGATGATGTCCGGGCTGGTGCGGCCCATCGTGGCGATGCGGCGGATGACGGCCTGGCCCCGTTCGGCGGGCAGGCCGGCGATCACCTCGGCCGCCATGGCCGGCGTCAGGTAGGAGAGGATCAGGGCGATCGTCTGCGGGTGCTCGTCGATGATGAACGTGAGCAGGTTCTGGCTATCGACCTTGCTCAAGAAGCCGAACGGCACGGCCTCGATCTGCTGCCGCACGTTGTCGATGCTCTCGCTGGCTTTGTCGCCGAGGGCCTTTTGGATGAGATCGCGGACGCGGTTAAGCCCGCCCCCTTCGACCGTCACGGCGCCGGGCGTGGCCTGGGCGAACTGACCGATGGTGGCAGCCTGTTCCTCGGTCGAGACGTGCTCGATGCGGGCGATCTCGACCGACACCGCCTCGACCTGCCGCGGCGTCAGCTTCGACATCACCAGCGCCGCTTCCTCCGGCGGCAGGCTGACGAGCAAAACGGCGGCCTTCCGCATTTCAGCCGTGGCCATCGCGCCCTTCCCCGTCATCCGACGCGCTTTCCGTGATCCAATGCTCCAGCACTTCGACGGCCTGGTCCGGCTCGTCGCGGACGAAGTGATCGAGGGCCGCGGCCCACGGCGCCCCGTCCGTGGCCGGTCGCGTGCGTCCGTCGGCAGCGACGACGCGGCCAAGGGCCGAAGTCTTGACCGGCGAGCCGACGATCCGGACGGCCCGCGGACGCGAGGGAAGAGCAAGGCCCAGCGACATGCGCATCTCCAAACAAGGAAGGCGTGGCTGATTCGGCGCCTGGCGGCGCCAGCGGTGTGCCGGCCGTTTATCGGCCAGGAGCACGCCCCGGCATGAGCAAATCGCGCCGCCGAAGCGTGCTCGCGCTGCTGCCGATGAAAGCAGCCGTCTCGCTCCGCGAGATGGCTACTCTGGACGCTTCAACTCCCGCAGGCCGGACGGTCGATGCAATCGATAGACCCAACTCTCGCCGCGTCTCGCGCTTCGTTGGTGCCCGTAAGGCGGACACTCCTGTCCGCCTGGCCCGAACGCCGAGCGATCGCGGAAGCCACGACTGGCAGGCACAGCTCATCGAACCTCGACGACGCATCGTCGCTGGCGGACAAGAGTGTCCGCCTTACCGATCGCCGAGCGCGGCGCGCCCGGCCGCCGCAGCGCCGCGCGCCAGCGGAGTTCTGTTGGGGCCGTGGCGGCTGGTCCAGCTCATCGCCGAGGGGGAGTGGTCGCAGGTCTTCGCCGCCGAGCCCGCGGACCGCGAATCGTCGGGCTCGGCTCCCTACGCGGTGAAACTGCTGGCGCCGCGGCACCGCGACAGCCCTCTGGCCGTCGCGTGCCTCGAACGGGAGGCGGCCGTCGCCCGCGAGGTGCGGCATCCGCGGCTCATCCATCTGCTGGCGGCCCACGTGCGCTGCCCGCCGTTTTACCTCGTCATGCCGCGGCTGCCGGGCATGTCGCTTGATCGCCCGCCGGCGCGGCGGCGGCTGTCGGCGACCATGTGCCTGTGCGTCGCCCGGCAAGTGGCCGAGGCGCTCGCCGCGCTGCACGAGCGAGACTGGATTCACGCGGACGTGAAGCCCGGCAACATTCTCGTCTCGCCGGCGGGGCAGGCCACGCTGCTGGACCTCGGCTTCGCGCAGCGGGCCGACGAGCTGCGCGACTTCGTGCGGCGTCCACTGTTGGGCGCTCCGGCTTACCTCGCACCGGAAGCTTTCACTTCGACCTCCGGCGTGGGCGCGCGGAGCGACTTGTACAGCCTGGGAGCGACGCTGTTCGAGCTTCTGGCCGGCCGCCCTCCTTTTTTTGGAGCGACCGCCGCCGACCTGGCGCAGCAGCACCTGACGGCTGCTCCGCCCGATCTGCGGCGGCTGGCGCCGCAGCTCCCCAGCGAGGTGGCGCGGCTCGTCGAGGAGCTGCTAGCCAAGCAGCCGCTGCGCCGCCCGCATTCGGCCGGCGAACTGGTTGATCGGCTGGTGGCGCTGGAGGTCTTGACGTTTGACGACCGGGGAGTGACAAGGTGACCAGGTCCTCGGAACGAGAAGGTGGAAGGAGAAGGAGAAAGCCATGTCGATCGGACCACTCGCATCGCTGCCGGCCAGTGCGGCCGGGCAATCGCTGGCCCAGGCCCAGGGATCGGAGGTGGAGCGCGCCGGCCTGGAGACCGTGGCGCAGCAGCACCGAACGACCGGCGAAAAGAAGGCCGAGGCCGCCGCCGGCGTCGGGGCCACCGACGCCGAGGGGGAGGAAACCCACGAGCGCGATGCCGATGGCCGTCGGCTGTGGGAAGACCAGCTCGATCTCAGCAAGGAACAGCAAGACGACAATGTGGAAACGGACCAATTGCCGGACGGCCAGCAGCGCCCCGGCACCCCCCGTGGCACGACCGGCGGGGGATTGGATATAACGGCTTGATGAATCGAGACTTTCTGGCGCGAGAACTGGCTCGCTTCGACGCGGCGGCGCCGATCCACGCGGCGGCGACGCCGCCGGCCTCGTGGTACGTCGAGGCCGATTTTCTGGAGCTTGAGAAGCACGGCGTGCTTTGCAATTCCTGGCAGCCCGTCGGCCGGGTCGATCAGGCCGTACGCCCCGGCGAATTCTTTTCCGGCGTCTTCCTGGGGCAGCCCTACGTTGTCTTGCGCGACGCGGCGGCCGAGCTGCGGGCGTTCCACAACGTCTGTGCTCATCACGCGGCGCAGGTGGTTTGCGGCGAGGGGCACGCGAACGAGCTGGTCTGCCCCTATCACGGCTGGACCTACGCTCTGGACGGCCGGCTGCGCAGCGCGCCGCGGCTGGGGCGGGTGGAGGGCTTTCGCGTCGGCGACTTCGGGCTGCGGCCAATTCCGCTGGTGACGTGGGGGCCCTTCGTGTTCTTGTTCTTTGGATCTCAGCCCAGGTCACTGGCGGAAGACCTCCAGCCGCTGAGCGCGCGAGTGCCGCCGGAGGGCCTCTCGCTCCTCAAGTTCGTGGCCCGCCGTGAATACACCCTCGAGTGCAATTGGAAGGTCTACGTCGATAACTATCTCGACGGCGGCTACCACGTCGCCCACCTGCACCGAGGGCTGGCCGGGCAGCTCGACTTGGAGGCCTATCGCACGGAGCTCTCGCCAAGGATGTGCATCCAGTCGTGCGCCGCGGGGAACGTGGAAGAGGCCGCCGCGAGCCCGTCGATCGCCCCCTTGGACTTTGCCGAGAGGATCGGGCCGGGCGCGACTTATGCCTGGCTTTACCCAAACTTCATGATCAATCTATATGGCCCGATCATGGACACCAATTGGGTCGTGCCGCTGCCAGGGAATCGCACGCTGACGGTCTTCGATTACTACTTCGCCGAGACGGAAGGCCCCACCGCGCAGCAGTTCATCAAGCGCAGCCAGGCCGCCAGCCACCAGGTGCAGGTGGAGGACGTGGAGATTTGCCAATCCGTGCAAGTCGGCCTGGGCTCGCGGGCGTACAATCAGGGCCGCTACGCCCCGGCCGTCGAAATCGGCGAATACCACTTCCATCAATTGCTGCGGCAGGATATGGAAGCGTACTTGGCGCAGAAATGACGAATGCCAAATCACGAATGTCGAAAGAATGACGAAGCACGAATGACAGAATGACGAACGTATGCCGACTGAATGGCGAATTCATCCTGCGCCGTTGCTTCGGCATTCGTCATTCAGACATTCGTCATTCTTTCGACATTCGTGCTTCGACATTCGTCATTCCGCACGATCGCCAGTCGCTCCAAGAGGTCCAAGTCTCGATGCCTTTGATCGTACAGAAATTCGGCGGCACGAGCGTGGCCGATAGCCAGAAAATCCTGGCCGCGGCCCGCAAGGCCATTCGCACGCAGCAGCAGGGCAACAAGGTGGTGATGGTGGTCAGCGCCATGGGGCACCAGACCGACCACCTCATCGACTTGGCTCGCGAGGTCAACGAGCGCCCGCCGGCCCGCGAGATGGACATGCTGCTTTCCACCGGTGAGCAGGTGAGCGTGGCCCTGATGGCCATGGCGATCCATTCGCTGGGCTCGCAGGCCATCAGTTTCACCGGCGCCCAGATCGGCATCCGCACCGACAGCACGCATACCAAAGCCCGCATCCGCTCGATCACCACCGAGCGGATGAAGAAGGCCCTGGACGAGGGCAAGATCGTCATCGCCGCCGGCTTCCAGGGCATCGACGAGGACTTCAACATCACCACGCTGGGCCGCGGCGGCAGCGACACCACGGCCGTGGCCCTGGCGGCGGTGCTCGGGGCCGACCAGTGTGAAATTTACACCGATGTAGACGGCATCTACACGACCGACCCGCGCGTCCTGCCCGAAGCCCGCATGATGTCCCGCGTGAGCTACGACGAGATGCTCGAGCTGGCCAGCCTGGGGGCCGGTGTGATGCACAGCCGGTCGATCGAGTTCGCCAAGAAGTTCGGCGTGCCGATCCACGTGCGGAATAGCGCGTCGGACATCCCCGGCACGCTGATCGTGGCCGACCCCGAGTCGTTCCAACGGCCCGTCACCGGCGCGGCGCTGGTCAAGAGCGAAGCCCGCGTCACCGTCCGCGGCGTGCCCGATCGGCCGGGCACCAGCCTGGGCATTTTCGCCCGCGTCGCCGAGCGGAACGTCACGGTCGATATGATCGTGCAGAACATCGGCGCCGAGGGGAAGGCCGACATCTCCTTCACGGTGCTGCCGGAGGACCTGCCCGCCACGACGGAAGCCCTGGAGGAGGCCTGCCTGGCGCTCGGCGCGGAAGGCTACTCCCAGGAACAGGACGTGGCCAAGGTTTCGGTGGTCGGCCTGGGCATGGCCCGGCAAACCGGCGTGGCCCAGCGGATGTTCCGTGCGTTGGCCGACGAGGGCGTGAACATCGAAGTGATCACCACCAGCGAGATCAAAATCTCGGTGCTCGTGGCCAAGGACCAGGCCCAAACCGCGCTGCGGGCCGTGCACAAGGCGTTTGAGCTCGAGACGCTGCCGCCCGACGCGCCCCGCGACGTCACCGCCGCGGCGGCGATCCGGGGCAATGGCCGCGACGCCGTGCTGATCATCGAGCGGCTGCGGAACATGGAAGAGTTGACGATCGAGGACATCACCCTCGACGACACGCAAGCCCGCGTCACCATCAGCGACATCCCCGACCAGCCCGGCGTCGCGGCAGGCATCTTCGACGGCCTCTCGGCGGGCGAGATCTTCGTGGACATGATCGTGCAGAGCGAAGCCCGTGACGGTGAGGCCAGCTTGAGCTTCACCGTGCCGCAATCGGCCCTGGAGAAAAGCCTGAAGACCGCCCGCGAAGTCAGCCGCAAGGTCGGTTGCGGCGAGGTGACCAGCAGTCCGCGGGTGGCCAAGCTCTCCGTCTCCGGCATCGGCATGCGCAGCCACACCGGCGTCGCCATCCGCACGTTCGAGGCCCTGGCCCAGGCCGGCATCAACCTGGAGATGATCAACACCAGCGAAGTGCGGCTGAACGTGGTGGTGGACGGCGCGCAAGGCCGCGCGGGCCTGGCGGCGCTACAGGCGGCGTTCAAGGACGTGCAGCGGTGATACTGCTCGTCGTGTCTTGCCTCGATCGATTACCTGTCGCCTGGCTTGAGCAATGGCGGACGGGGCGAAACAGGTAGCACCACGCGGCAAGTGAAAACGCCGTCAACGCGGGAATGACGATCATGTGTAAGGCAACAAATCGATGCAGCGTGGCGCTGCTGACGACACGTGCTCGCAGGTCGTCGGGCGCATCTGCGCCTGCCTCGAATGCCATCTGGTCCCACGGTATCAGGTAGCCGGTGAATGATGCCAGAAGAACCAGCGCGAGCGTTAACAAGAGCAGAGCGCTCTTCGTCAAGGCCTTGAGTGGCGATGCGGCGTATTCTCGGCCTAGCACGACAGCGACGGCAAACCAAACAGCCATCCACGCAACGATCACCATCGCGTGGCCGGTCCACCGATGCGACTCGCTGGTCGGGCTTCCTGGCTCGTGAGCGCCCGTCCACAACACACAGGCGAAGGACGCGAAGAGAAGGAGCGAGCAGGCCCTGGCAAGGCGGCGAGCAAACTCTGGTCGGTGACGTTGCAACATGACGCCCGCAACCACCACTCCAGCGACCAATAGCCAGCGAGCGATTTCGGGCATAGATTCCTCACCCACGGTCACACGTGCGGCGCGCGGCGCGCTTTGACGGTTGCTTCGTCATCATTGGCCAAGTCGGCCTCGATTTCGTCCAGATGGTCGTAGGCGTAGGCCAGCGCGTCGTGGACGTCAGCGGGCTTAAGGGGGGCGTATTGCTGGACGATCTCTTCGACGGTCATCCCTTGCCGGTAGCACGTCAAATGGCGGCCACGCGAATCCGCGTGCCGACGACCGTCGGCTGGCCTCCGCAGCGAGAGGCGTCCTTTTCGATGTTGCGGTAGTCGAGCTTGGGCATGCGTCACGTTTCTTGGAGGGCAGTGGCCTACACGACGATTGTCATTCTACCCCCAAATGCGAATGCTGGCATGCACAGTTGTTGGGCCTCACTCGTCCTTGTCGCCTTTGCTTTCCACGGCAACCACCTTGCCGTCCTTGTCGAACTTCACCTCCAGCCGCTTCTTGTCGGCCGTGACCAAGAGCAACTCGTAATTGATGGTCGTCCCCACGGTGATTTCCTCGACCTTCTTGATGTCGGCCTTGGGATACTTGGCGTCCAGCGCGTCGGCCACGGCCTTGGGCAGGTCCTTGGTCGTAATCTCCTTCTCGATCTCGACAATCGTGCCGTCGTCCTTCACGGTGACTTCCACGTTATGGCCTTCGTTCTTGATGGCCACCTCGAAGAGAGTCTTGCCGTCCTCCAACTCCTTTTGGGCGCTCACCAGCTCGGCCTTGGGAAACTTCGCCTTGACCGCGGCGGTCACCTTCGCTGGCAATTTGTCGAGAGGCACGCTCTCCTCACCGGCGGGTGCGGGTGCCGCGATGAGAACCACGATCACGAGTGCAACCAAGCTTGAAAGACGGCGCATGGGGTTGCTCCTGGAAGGGAAATGGTCGCGAGACCGGATGACGTGAGGCGGTCCTCGCTGGGATCAGGATATCCTAGCCGATCCAGGCGAGCGGAGAATGAGCGCAGGATCAATTTGGGTTTATCCTGGGAAGACTCTGCCGCGACGCTCGCCCGACAGGCAAGCGAGGCAGGCGGTGGTTTTCCCTCGCTTGCTCGTCGGGATCGTGTCGCCAGAGGCCCTTGTTCGCGCCCAGCCGCAGGGCTATTATCACGGCTTGCGCTTTTTCCAGGGGTCGCTCATGTCCGATGTGCCGCGTCACGTGCTTTCCGCCTTGGTGCAGAACGTGCCGGGTGTGCTGGCACAGATTTCGGGCATGCTGGCCTCGCGGGGCTATAACATCGAGAGCTTGACGGTCGGCGAGACCGAAGACAACAAGCTGTCGCGAATGACGTTCGTGGTCCGCGGCGACGACCGCGTGCTGGAGCAGGTCCGCAAGCAACTGGAGAAGATTGTCACCGTCGTCCGCGTGGTCGATATCAGCGCGCAAGATTATGTGGAGCGCGACCTGATGCTGATCAAGGTGCACGCTCCGCCGGGGGGCCGCCGCAGCGACGTGTGCCAGCTCACCGAAATCTTCCGCGGCCGCATCGTGGACATCGGCGCCGAGGAGGTGATGGTGGAAATCGCCGGCCCGGAGCGGAAGATCAACGCCTTCATCGACCTGATGCGGCCTTACGACATCGTCGAGATGGTCCGCACCGGCCGCGTGGCGATGGTCCGCAGCGGCAGCAAAGCGAGGAAGGCGAAGGAACCGGCCAAGACCGCGTAGAAATCCGAAATCCGAAGCACGAAATCCGAAACAAGCACGAAATTCGAACATCCGAAAGAGCTTCGGTCATTCGGTCCTTTGCATTTGTTTCGGATTTCGTGCTTCGGATTTCGGATTTCCTCCCAGGCAAAGAGAACTCACGAATGACTGCCAAGATCTATTACGACGCCGACGCCGACTTGTCGCTGCTCAAGGGAAAGAAGATCGCCATCCTGGGGTACGGCTCCCAGGGGCACGCTCACGCGCTGAACCTCCGCGACAGCGGCTGCGACGTGATCATCGGCCAGCGGCCCGGCGGGGCCAACTACGACCTGGCCGTGAAGCATGGCTTCAAGCCACTGTCGGCCGCCGAGGCCACCAAGCAGGCGGATATCATCACGATCCTCCTGCCCGACGAGCTGCAGGGCGACGTGTACCGCCAGGACATTCGCGACAACCTGCAGCCGGGCAACCTGCTCTTCGTGTCCCACGGTT
>JBGQHD010000089.1:0-10453 GCA_041497795.1 Planctomycetia bacterium | reverse complement strand
TGGGGCGGCACCGTGGCTCCCGCTTGTGACGCCTCCCACAGGCCCAGCACCGCGTACTGCGTCATCGAATTGTCGCCGCCTCCATAGCCGATGCTCGAGGCGAACCCGCCGTGGTCTTTCTGAAACGCCAACAGGTGCTTGAGCGCGGCCTGGGCGCCTTCCTTGTCCTTGAGCGCCGAGAACATGACGATCCCGACGCCCAGGTGATAAACGGAGTGGTAGCCGTTGTTGATCGACCCGCTCCGCAGGCTGGCCCGCAGATTGTCCGCGGCCTGCTTGACCAGGGGGTGCTCCCGGTACTTGTTCTGCCCAGACGTCTCCTGCCCGGCCTTGAGCAGGGCCACCGCCACCAGGCATTGCTCGCCGATCTCAGAACTGCTCCCGCCCTGCGGCGCCATCCCCTGCTTGGTGCTCAGCAGATAGGCGACGGCTTTGTCAACGGCCTGTTGAACCTGGGGATCCTGCGGAGTGATGGCCCGGGCGGGCTGTGCGGTCAGGCCCAGCAGAAACGCGGCACCGAGCAGAAACGCGGGCGCTAGCGCGGTCGGCGACGCCCTGGGGAGCACCCGCGGATAGCTCTTCCGACGCGACATGGCAGACCCGCTGCGTGAGGGTCACAGGGCTCGGAACCGTACGCCAGAAGGGGCAAGGGGCAAAGCATCGCTTCGTCCATGTCGATCCTACATGGTGGGCCGAGAGGGTGTCAAGTTTCGCGCGTGCCGGCGCGATCAGCGGCAAACGCCGGAGCAGTGACATCGCCGCGGACTTGCTCCAGCCGTGGCGAGGCATAGCGACCGAACGAAAGCGTTCATCGCATCAACCGCATTCCCGCCGGCTTGCCCTCCGGGTCGGGTGGCGTGAGAATGAAGTCTGGTCGATCGCAGCCAACTCCGGCTTGTTTTCCAGCAGCACGTGCGGCCGCTTCCATGAGTTCGCCCGAGCCTACCCGTGCCAGGTCGTTGCCGCCTTGGGCCGGCCGGATCGCGCGGCTGCTGGCCGTGGCGTTGTTCCTGTTCATTGGCTGGCTGACGCTGCCGAAGATCGCGCCGCGCATGCACCGGCTCTTCGCCCAACGGGAGGCCAGGGCCGAAATCGCCCGCCGGGACGCCGGCCAACCCCCGCTCTCGCCCGATGAGGCGGTGCGGCCCGCCGACGTCCTGCTCATCGCGGCGGTAGCGCTCGGCGGAGGGCTGGTGTTGCTGTCGCTGGGGTACCTCGTCCTCCGCCGCCCATCGCCTTCCCGTGAAGGGCATCGGTCCGGCCCAAAACCCCGCGAGTGACCGCCGTGAATTGGCTCTTCGAAGACCGCTGGACGATCGTCGGCCTGGGTGCGCTGGGCGAACTCTTGCTGGGCGTGGCCCTGCTGCGCACACGACGCGGCGCCTTGGCGGCGGCGATGGTGCTCGTCTTCGTCCTGACCGGTCTGGGCGTGCTAATCGATTGGCTGGTCGTCACCGACCGGGAAGCGGCCCTGAACACGCTCCGCGAAGCTGCGGAGGCCGTTCGCTCCGGCGACGAAGAGCGCGTCCTGCAGTTCGTCGCACCCGAGGCGGACGAAGTGCGAGACGGCGTGCGGCGCTATCTGGGCATGGCCGACTTCACGAGCATCGCCATCAACGCCCCGGAGACGGAAGTCCGGGAAGGGACGCCGCAGACCGCGCGGATTCGCTTCACCGCCCGCGTGAAAGTGCGGCCCAAAGGAGGGATCGACGTCGTCCGCGACGAGTTCCCCGTGTACCTCGAGGTCCGCTTTCGCAAGGAAGGCGAGCGATGGCTCGTGACCGGTTACGAGCGGCTGAAGCTCGTGCCCGGCGAACCGTGAGCCGCGCGGCACACGATGGGCCGATCTCACCGCAATCGGGAAGATCGGGAAGGTCGCCGAACTTGCGCGAGTTCAAGCTCTCCGAAGTCTGGCGACTGCGGCTGCCCCTAGGCGCTGACGCGCAGCGAGCCCCTCGCGCGCGACGGCGCGTGGCCGTGCGCCGCGTCGAGCCGCGAGTCGCCGCCGCGCGGCGGCGCTAGCTGGGCGGCGAGCTCCTCCGGCAACTGATCCAGCGAACCGCGATAGCGCAGGTGCCGCGGCAGCTCGCACCAGGCGCCGAGCTGCCCGGCCGCGTGCCCCAGGGCGCGAGGCGGATGGAACATCCGCAGGGCCAGCCCGGCGAGCAGGCCCAGCGGGCGCGTCAGCGCCAGCTTGCCGAGCGACTCGGCGTTGCGCAGCAGCAGCCGCTCGCTGCACAGGCCGCGGCGGAAGCCGCCCGGCGGTTTCCGCGGCGGCTCGGCGTGTACGATGCTCTCGGGCTCGATCACCGTCTGCAAGCCGGCCCGCCGCGCGCGCAGCGCCAGGTCCACGTCGGCCAGCTCATCGCCGAGCACCGGCTCGAAGCCGCCCAGCGCCAGGAGATACGACTTGCGGTAGAAGCCCGCCAGGCAGCTCGGGCCGACGACGGGCGTCGAGGGCAGCTTGGCGACGCCGTCCTCCGCCCGATAGCGGCCGGAGACCAGGCGTCGTCCGCCGCGATAGCCCACGCCGGCGGAGATGATCCGCTGGCTGCGTCGCCGGTCGAGCACCAGCGGGGCCGCCGCCGCCACGTCGGCACTGGCGAAGCGCCGCAGCGGCGCGTCGGTCCAGCCGGGCGTCGCCTCGACGCCGGGCATCAGCAGGTGCACGATTTCGGCCGCGGCGTGTTCGACCCCCAGGTTGCAGCTTTCGGCCCAGCCGGCGCCGCCCCGCGCGGTCACGAAGCGGACCTCGTCGTCCAGCTCGTAGGGATTGCCGTAGGGGCCGTTGAGCACCAGCAGCACCTCGCAGGCCGCCGGCCGGTTCTCCAGCACGGAGACCAGGCCGGTCTCCATCCGCTCGGCGTTCCCCAGCATGGGGATGACTATCGAAAGGCGTGTCACGCGGCGTCCTTCCAGAGGGGCACACTCACGTGGGCGAGTCTCTCCGAGACTCGCGCGCGTCTCGGAGAGACGCGGCCACGTGGCGGGCTAGCATGGCGTCAGCGCACGCGGCCCGTGTCGCTAGGGGTGTATTCGGCAGCGCACCGCCCGCGAGGTTAATAGCGACCGGCGTTGAAGTCAGCGTCGCCGCTGGCACTGCCGTCAATGCTTGCGGTTTAGCGACCGAGAATCCGCGGAATCGTGCCGGTCATTTCTGATAGATCGGCAGGTACGCGTTCTCGAGCTGCAGCATCGTCAGGTTGAGCGACGTGCAGTAGATGGGGCCGACGTAGCCGCTCCACGAGCCGTTCGAGGCTTGCTCGCTCATCAAGCGGCGGTGGAGACGGTCGCGGTAGTCTTCCCAGTCCTTGCCGCCCAGGCGGTAGACCGCCTGGGTGTAGTAATAATAGGTGTAGTGCCAGTGGCCGTAGCTGTTGGCGCCTGCCAAGTTGAAGAGGTTCGTCTTGCAGTAGTCGATCAGCTTCTTGACCCGCTCGCCTTCGTACTCGCCGGCGTTGAACAGCGTGGCGATGGCGGCGGCGGTGATCGCCGGACGGCTGCTGCCGCGGCTGTTGGAGCTGTAGCAGATGCCGCCGTCGGACATCTGGCAGGAATAGATGTAGGCGATCGCCCGGTCGATGATCTCCTTGGGTGTCTTGATGCCGCCGTTGCGGCAGCCGCGCAGGCCCTGCACCTGGGTGACGGTGGTGGAGCCTTCGTCGAAATCGCTGCCGTCGCGGGCGCTCACGTAGCCCCAGCCTCCTTTCTTGGTCTGGGCGTCGCCCGAGAACTTGACGGCCTTCGTCAGCACCTCGATCAGCCGCTTGCGACGGTCCATGTCTTCCTCCTCGCCCAAAACCTGGGAGAGGAAGAGCATCGAATAGCCGTGGCCATACGTATAGCGGTAGTCCTCGGGGATGCCGATCAAGCCGCTGGGCTTGGCCTGCGAGAGCAGGTACTCCACCGCCTGGCTGATGTTCTTCTTGTACTTGCCCTGGTTGGTGGTCGAGCCTTCGCACAGCAGGGCTATGCCCGCAAAGCCGGTCATAGGGATGCGATAGTGTCCGCCTTCGGCGCGGGCTTCAGCTCCCGAAACGTCCCAGAAGCCTAGTTTGGCCTGCGAACCGGCGACCCAATCGAGGCCCTTAGACACCGACTTCTTCAGCGCGGACGACATCGCCGCGTGGGCTGGCCGATCCGCCCGCAGCGCCAAGCCGCCGGCCGCCACGGCCGCCAAAGAGCCCAGCGCCTGCCGACGAGTTACCTGGCCGTTCATGGTTCGCTCACCGGGTAGAAGTGAACAGAATCGCAGAGTCTGGATGCAGAACCTTGCTGGGAGAACACTGTCGGACGAATCGACACGCCGCTGGCGAGTGCTTCGACATTCTGTCGCATCAATCGACCACAAGTGTATCAATGGTTTAGCTTTGCACCAACTAGATTCTCCCAGCGGCTAGCGTTGGAGGCAACCCCAACTTTGGTGCCGCAAGCGGCGGGTAAGGCGGACACTCCTGTCCGCCTACTACGCGGCGGACAAGAGTGTCCGCCTTACCTGCGAGGTTTCAAGGCCCGGCCACGAACGACCGGCTTACTTCGCCGTCATCAGGAAAGCGATCAGGTCGGCCAGCGCTTGCTGATCCAACTCCTTCTCGAGCCCTTCGGGCATGATCGATAGCCCCGTGCTCTGCAGGGCCGAGATATTGACCCGCAGCAGCGTATCCGACTGGTCATCTCCGCGGCGCAGCGTGACGCTGGTGGCCGTCTCGGCGGCGATGAGGCCGGTGAGCGTGCGGCCGTCTTCCGTCAGGGCCAGATAGTTGACGTACTGCGGATTGACCTCCCGGTTGGGGTCCAGCACGTTCACCAGGATCGACTCGGCCCCGCGCGTTTTCATCGCGGCCAGGTTGGGGGCCAGCTCGTAGCCCACCCCTTCCACGCGGTGGCACTTCGAGCAGGCCTTTTCGAAGTGTTTCTTGCCGCGGGCCGGGTCCCCGGTGAGCTTGAGCGCCGGCTGGTAGGCGTCGATCACCTCTTGCCGCCGGCGGAGCTTGACCTCGGCCAGCAGCGTCTTGGCCCGGTTGCGAATGCGTTCGTTGCCGTGCTTGCGGAGATAGTCGATCCGCGCCGGCTCCAGGTCCGTGGGCCGGAATTTCCCTTGCTCGATCGCATCGAGCAGGGCGTCGAGTCGTTCGAAGCGGGCAAACAGCAGCTCGGTCGCCTGGCCTCGCAGCGGCGGACTGAATCCGTTCCAAGCCCGCAGGACCAGCGGGCCGACTTCGGCCTCGTTGAATCGGCCTAGCGCGGCCAGAGTCGCCTCTTGGACCTCACGCGGCTCGCGGTTGTCCAAGAGCCTGCCCAGCAGCTCGCGCTCGGCCGCGAACGCGGCGAGCCCGAGCGTGCGGATCGCCTCGGCCCGGGCGGCCGGCGATTGCTTGGCGTCGGCGGCCGTCTTGTGGGCCGATTGGAGCAGGTCGTCGAGCACCTTACCAGTCGCGCCGCCGCCGGCCGACGCCAGCAGGCCGCGCAGCTCGCTGCCGCTCTTATTGAGTCCCTGGGCCAACTCGCGGACGACGGCGGAGGCCAACGTGGCGTCCTCCTTCGACAGTTCGGCCACGGATTTGAGCACGTCGGCCACTTCGTCGGTGCGTTTGGCCAAACCGATTTGCTGGGCTAAAGCCCCAAGCATCTGCCGGCCCGCCGGCGTGGCGCGGTACGGTTTGTCGTTCGTCAAGAGAGCGAACACTTCGCCGGACCCTTGCGAGAGCGAGCTGAGCACGGCCAGCCGCATCCAGGGATCGCCGCCGTCGCGCTTGGCGATTCGCGCCAATGCTTCCTTACGGCCCGAGCCGGTGAATTCGCCCAGGCTGAACGCCACCTGGTAACGCACGAGCAAGTCGGGGTCGCCCGCAAGCGAATAGAGCGGCTCGTGCAACTTGATGGACTCCTGCGCGCTGCGCTCGGCGAGCCGCACGGCATGCTCGCGCACGCGCGGATGTTTGTCGTGCAGCGCTTTCAACAGCACGTTGTCGTTCAGCCCCCGAAAGCCGTCGAGCGCGTACAGCGCGTGCATACGGCCCTGCGGCGAATCGCTCGCCGCGGTCAGCTTCCGCAGCGGCTCGATCGCCGTCTCCTCGTGCCGCTCGTAGAGCAGCCGCGAGGCGGTCTCGCGTTGCCAAGTGTTGGGATGCTCCAACGTCGCCACCAGTTCGGCGGTCGTCGCCCGGTCCAGCCGCGGCAGCTTCGGCTGCTTGAATCCCTCGGGCACGATGCGGTAGATGCGCCCTCGGTCGCGGCCGCTGGTCAGGTCCAGGTGCTTCTTGATGACCGGCGGCAGGCTGAGCGGGTGCTCGATCACCTCGCGGTACATGTCGATCACGTACAGTGTGCCGTCGGGCGCGTTGGCAAACTGCACCGGCCGGAACCAGATGTCGTCGGAAGCCAGAAACTCCTTCTTTTCGTCCATGCGCACGGCCTTCAGACTCACGCCGTCGGGCAGCAGTTTCTTGCGATGGACGATGTTGCTGCCGACGTCGCCGATGAAGGCCAGCCCGTGGTGCTCGTCTGGCCAGGCATTGCCCGTGTAGATCGTCACCCCCGTAGCGCCGGTGAAGTAGCCGGCGGCCCGGCCGCCCCCTTCGATGGGACCGGGCACCTGACCGCCGACGCGGAGCCGCGTGCGGACGATGCGCCACGGCTCGACCGGGCTGATGCGAAAGACCTCGGCCTGGCCGCCGTCGGTGGCGATCAATTGATGCGCGGACGGCGCAGCGAGGTAGCGATTGCGCCGCAGGTAGCGGTCCTCGAACATCACCAGCTCGATGTGGCTGCTGTTGGAGCAGACGAACTTGCGGCCCCATTCGTCGAAGCACATGCCGTGCTGGCTGCCGCCGCTGGTGGCTTCGAGCTGATGCGTGCGCGGGTCGAAGGCAAAGTCGCGGCCGCTGATGGGCACGGCGTCACGCGAGAAGCCCGGCTTCTTGGAGAAGCCGGGCTTCTGAGGGTTGTCCATCGGGCCCACCAGTTTGACGTTGCCGCCGGTGCTGCTGCCCGCCCCGTGGATGCGGTTATCCAGGCCCCAGCGGAACGAGTTGAACAGCCCTTGCACGTTGCCGGTGCCAAAACCGGTGTAGACCGTGCGCCGCACGTCGGCCCGGCCGTCGCCATCGGTGTCTTTGAGGTAGAGCAGATCGGGGGCGTTGCCGACGTACACGCCGCCGTCGTAGCAGATCACCGCCGTGGGCCAGGAGAGCTTATCGGCGAAGATCGTGCTCTTATCGAAGCGGCCGTCGCCGTCGGTATCTTCCAGCAGCCGGATTTCGCCCAGCAGCTCGTCGGCGTTCTCGCTGTAGCCGCGCATGCAGGCGACGTACATCCGCCCGCGCTCGTCGAACGACAGGGCCACCGGGCTCGCCAGGAGCGGTTCGGCGGCGACCAGCTCGAGCCGAAAGCCCGGCAGCATCTGAAAGCTCCTCATCGCCTCAGCCGGCTCGCGCGGCGGAATGCGCGGCAGCTCGTCCTTGAAGTCGGCGTCCGCCGGCAGCTTGGCCGGCGGAGATTTTCCGGAGGGAGTTTGGGCCACGGCCTCGCCGATATCGCGCCAAGCCCAGAGGCCCAGCGCCGCGGTGCACACGGCTGCCGCGGAGAGAACCAGCCATCGAGGACGGAGGTGAACCATGGTGCTTGCTTCGGTGAGCTGTCGGATGAGCCAGTGCCGCACGTGGAGGCCCGCGGCTCGCGTGCCTTCAACTCGGTTGCGGGTGAGGCTTCACGGTGGGTTGTTGATCCTAACCGGCGAACGGGTGCGGGCGAAAGAGTGCAGCGAGTCCGGCTGTAAGGCGGACACTCCTGTCCGCCTACTACGCGTCCGCCTACTACGCGGCGGACAAGAGTGTCCGCCTTACCTGGGCCGCTGAGGCGTTGCCCGGTGGGACTCCTCTCACGATCACGGCGGCTTGACCGTTAAGTGTACTAATGTATACTTACTCGCCGCCGGGGAGGAACTCGATGGTTGCCCATTCGCGCACCGAAATGCTCGCCCTCTTGCAAGAGCGGCTGGATCGCCTGGAGTCGCCCGAGGAAGCGGAGCGCTGCTCCAGCGGTTGCCCGGCGCTCGATCGGCTGCTGCCTCAGGGAGGGTTTCGCCGTGGCTCGCTGGTGGAGTGGTGCGCCGCCGCGCACGGCAGCGGGGCCGGCACGTTGGCCTTGCTCGCTGCCCGCGAGGCCTGCCGCTCCGGCGGCGCGCTCGTGGTGTTGGCATCACACGGCAGCCCATCACACGGCAGCCCGGCTGCTCCGCAGCAGCCGGGCTGCTCCGACGCGCGGCGCGAGTTTTATCCGCCGGCCGCCGTCGTGTGGGGGCTGGAGCCGAGCCAGCTCTTGATCGTGCGCCCGCGTGAGAAGGCGGACGAGCTGTGGGCCTGGGATCAGGCGTTGCGCTGCCCGGCCGTGGCCGCCGTGTGGGGATCGCTGCGGGAATTGGACGGCCGCACGTCTCGGCGTTTGCAACTGGCGGCCGAGCAAGGCCGCGGCTTGGGCCTGCTCTTGCGTCCGGCCGGCACGCGAGGCCAACCGAGCTGGGCCGACGTGCGGCTGTTCGTGCAGCCGCTGGCCTGTGAAGCGGCCGGCCAAGGTAGTAGGCACACTCCGTGTGCCGTCAACGGCACGCGGAGCGCGCCTACTACGATGACTGGCCGACGGCTGCGCGTGCAAGTGCTCCGCTGCCGCGGCGGCCGAGCCGGAGCAGAGGTGGAGCTGGAGCTCGACGAGGGACTCGGCACCATCCGCGAGGCGCCGCGAAAGGAGATGACCATTCTGCCCTTGAGAGAAGAAGCCGGATGAGACGTTCGGAAGAACGCGGAACGGAATGCGAATGAATGAACCCATGACGTGCACCTTGATTTCCCATGCGTCGTATCCTCTGCCTCTGGCTGCCGAATTGGCCCATCCAGCGATTGCTGGCTGCTCGCCCGGAATTGGGCCGGCGAGCGCTGGTGCTCTATGCGCAGCGGCCTCGGCAGGGCGAGCGGGTGGTGGCCTGTTGCCCCGCCGCGCAAAGCCGCGGCATCCGCCTCGACATGCCGGTGAGCGAGGCCGAGGCGATGGCCATTCTCCCTCTCCCTCCGGGTGTGGGCGGGGGTGAGGGGAATACCGCCAATACACCGCAGCGAGAACATCGCTCGCTCGACTTAGTGTCTATCCAGAAACCGCCCCAGCAGCCCGGCTGCTCCGCAGCAGCCGGGCTGCTGACGGGGTTACATTGCGAGCCGCACGATCCCCAGGCCGATCGCGCCGCCTTGGAGCAACTGGCCGAGGCCTGCGATCGATTCAGTCCTTTGGTGGGGCTGGAAACAAGCGATGAACCGGAATGTCTGCTGCTGGATATCACCGGCCTGGGGCCGCTCTTCGGCGGCGAAGAATCGCTGGCCGGCCAGGTGGCACAACTATGCCGCCAGCGCGGCTACCAGCCGCGCATTGCCGTGGCCGATACCGTCGGCGCCGCTTGGGCCCTCGCGCGCTTCGGGACACCCGCACGTAAGGCGGACACTCTTGTCCGCCTACCACGCGGCGGACAAGAGTGTCCGCCTTACGGCCACTTGTTGGCGAGCGACGAAGTGAAGGGAGAAACCGACGACGAGGAGGAGGAGGAGGAGGACACTAGCCCGACGCGCCAGCGAGGGAGGTCGGCGGATTTACCCTCGCTTGCGCGTCGGGCTAGTGTGGCCATCATCCCTCCCGGCCAGGCCGCGGCCGCGCTGGCGCCGCTCCCGGTGGCGGCCCTGCGGTTGGCGGAGGAAACCGTGGCCCTGCTGCGCAGCCTGGGGATCGTTTTCATCGCCCAGCTCGCGAACCTGCCGCGCGAGAGTCTGCAATCGCGCTTCGGCCAGGAGTTTGTGCGGCGATTGGATCAGGCGCTGGGCACGGTGACCGAAGTGATCGTCGCGCGGCACAGCTCGCCCGAGCCGGCGGCGGCCTGGCCGCTGGAGTACCCGACCGCGCACCGCGAAACGCTGCGGCAAGTGCTCGCGCTCTTGATCCGCCGCGTGGTCGAGCCGCTGGCCGCCCGCGGCCACGGAGTCTTGGAGCTGGCCTGCCAGCTCGATTGCAGCGGGCAATGTGGCAATGGGCAAGGTTGCAGCGGGCAAGGGGTGAGCTTGCGCGTCGGCCTGTTTCAGCCCACCGCACAGGCCGAGCACCTGCTGGAGCTGGTGGACATGCAACTGGAGTTGCTGCGGCTGCCGGGGGCCGTGCGCCGGGTGGCGGTCTCGGCTGCCCGCACGGCGCCGCTGGTCGAGCAACAATACGAGCTGTTTGCCGACGAGCCGCGCGAGCGTCGCCGGCAGTTGGCCGTGCTGGTCGATCGGCTCAGCAGCCGCCTGGGCCAGGAGCAAGTCGTGCGGCCGCGGCTCAGGGCCGAAGCCCAGCCCGAGGCGGCCGTCCGCTACGAACCGCTGACCAAAGCGGGGGCGTCGCCGCGCGCGGCGCGGCGCATCTCCTCGCGGCGCGCTCGAAG
>JBGQHD010000088.1:0-10473 GCA_041497795.1 Planctomycetia bacterium | reverse complement strand
CCTTGAAGAGGCAGCATGGGGACATTTCTATTGGCGCCAACTAGGGACATTTCTAATGGCGCATGACAGTTCGTTCCGCGACTAAGCCACCATGCGGCCGCGTCGCTCGCGATGCGCCGCAATGCGGCGGCGGGCCTTCGCCACGTCGCGCCACAGCGGCTTCCAATCCGTGCGCGGCAAGCCCCGGGCTTGCAAATAGGTCAGCAGAAACCGCAGCACCAAGGTCCGCGAGACCCGGGGATGCAACCGCAGCGACACGGCCATTCGAGCCAAGTTGCGCACGCGCGTCGAATCGGGCAGGCGACGCGCGAGGCGCACGCCGTCGAGATCCAGCAGATAGACCTCGGTGTGCCCCGGCTGCTCGACCACGGCCAGGTTGCCGGCCTTCAAGTCGCGGTGCGACACCTCCCAGGCGTGCATGCGGCCGATGAGCCTCCCCAGGCGTTCCAGGCAGCGGCGGGCGAGCACGAACCGTTCGCCCGGAGCGAGCTTCGCCAGCCGCCAGCCGTAGAGGTGCAGGTTCTCCGCGCCCTGGAGCCACTCGGTGGCCAAATAGCCGTCGCCGCCGCGCGCGGCCTGGTAGACCGCCAAGGGCCGGGCCGTGGCGATCCCGCGGATTTGCAGGGAGTGCCCAAGCTGCCAGGCGGCCAGCGCTCGCGGCCGGCGCAGCCAGCCGACGAGCGCCGTCCACCAGCGGCCGGGGCGCGAACGCGTGTAGGCCACGATCGTTGGGCCCCCGGGCGTTGGCAGTTGCGCCTGGACCACGAGGCTGGGGTGACTCAGCTTGGCTGGCCGATGCCGAAAGGCGCGGAGCGGCGCCTCGGGATCGGCCGCGAGCGCCGCGAGCTGCGCCGCCGGCACGTCGGTGGTTGCATACGCTCGGCCGTGCGGCGTGTCGAGGCGCTGGAAGTCGCGGTTGTTGCGCCAACAGCGCCGGTCGCGGCTGCGGGCGACGCGCTGCGACTGCGCGTTGGCCCCACGCAGGATCTCGACGGCGGCGTCGCGCGCCGACGGCACGCGAAGATCGGCCCGCGCGGCCAGATAGCGCCGCCAGAACCGCCATTGGTCGCGCAGCGTGCCGTGAGGGCTCAGCACCGCGGCGAGCGTGGCGAGGTTGTCTCGGCTGGCCCGCCAGCTCAGGGGCCGCGAGAAGCGGACCGTGGGCAAGTCGATGAGGTACAGCCGGAGCGAAGCGGTACCAGATGCGGAATGCGGAATTCGGAATGCGGAATTCGAGCTTGCAAAGACGGCGGCAGAAGAACCAATTGCGCATTCCGAATTCCGCATTCCGCATTCCAACCGCACGAGAATATTGCCGGCGTGCAGGTCAGCTTGCCTCGCACCGACCGCGTGACACCCGGCACACAGCGCCGCCAGCTCATTGGCCAGCTCGCGGCGAAGACGCTCGGCCTCCCGCGGCGGGCGCGAGGGCAAGCTCGCCAGCACTTCCAGCAGCGACGGCGCATCCTCGATCGCCAGCGTGGCGACGTAGCTGTCGCGCACGACGTGCCCGCGAAGCTCTTCGTAATACGCCAGCGGCACCGCGGTCGGCAGGCCGCGGCGGGCGGCCTCGCACGCCTTCCGCCATTCGCGCCGTGCGGGACTGCCGCGGATCAGCGAGCGGGCCACGTCGCGCCACGACCGCGCGCGATAGTGTTTGACGAAGAACACGCCGCGGCCAAGCAGTTCCACCCGGTAAACCGTGCGGTTGGCGCCCTGTTTGACGACGCGCGCCGCTCCTTGCGAAAGCCACTCGTGCAAACGGAAGCCGTCCGGGCCGAGCAGCACGTCGCGCCAGGCATCTGTCGCTTGTCCTTGGTCCTTTGTCATTGGTCGTTTGTCATTTGGTATCCGCGCGGAGTGGCCACGCAAAGGACAAGGGACAAAGGACCAGGCTGCCTTCCTGAAGCCTGAAGTCTGAAGCCCGCAGCCTGACCGCATCTTATCTCAGCCGCAATGCCAGCAAAGTCTGCCAGCGTGGCTGAATCGACGACACGTGTCTCGTGTTCGCGTAGTGCTTACACGGCTGGTCCGGGGCGTAGCAAAAGTGTCGCGCTCCCGCAAGGTCAGCGGCCGCCGGCCCGCACATCTTGACAGCACGTGCGCAACCGTCCGCCGGTCAACACCTTGACGTGCCAGCACGTCCTGGGCGGTGGCAGCCGGCGCGACAGGGGCTCTCCGAAATTTGCCCGTTGGCACTCGACTTGCAAAATGCTCATTCCAGACGAAGCAACTTCAACGGGCCTTACAGAACAGCACATCTCACACGCATCTCTACACGAAAGGATTGGTGTTCCATGAAAAAGACGACCATGCTGATGGCGGTGTTCACGGTGGTTTGCTCGGGCGCCCTGGCCGAGGCGCAGGTTTACGTGCAGCCGGCTAATTACTACACGCCGACGCAGCCGACCAACTACGGTACTTACAATGGCAATTACACGGTGTCGCAGCCGCTCTACGGTGCTCCGGCTACTTATGGTGCTCCGGCGGCCTACACGCCGGTCAGCAACTACACGCCCGTGACCACGTACTATGCGGGCAGCGCGTGCGGTCAGCCGGTGACGTGCAACTACAACCCCTGCTGCAACCCGTGTGCTTGCAACCCTTGTGCGACGACGACCTACGTGTCGGCCTCGCCCTGTGCCCCGCAGGCCGTGTACTCGCCGGTGGCGTATGCCCCGGCGCCGGTGGCCTGTGGACCGCAAATCCGCCGTGGCTTGCTGGGCCAGCCGGTGGTGTACGTGCCCGGCCAGCCGCTCCGCAACGCCTTGCGGTTCCTGGCTCCGTAGGAATGCAAGCTGCGAGACCACGCGTCCCTCCCTCTCCCCTCTGGGGAAAGGGCCGGGGTGAGGGGACAGAAGTTACCGCACTGCCGAACAGCGAAGATCACCAGCGACCGATGAGACTGACGAGCCATCCTGACTCGTCCCTCCCACGACAGCAGCCTTCGCCTATCGCCGCCAGCCGCGCCGGAAGATCCGGCGCGGCTTGTTGCGTTCTTGACGCACCAAGGCCCCGGCTGCTTCGTAACAAGACAATCCAGCGCGCACCGCGCCCCGCCTCGGTCAGACCATGGACATCAACCCCTACGAATCGCCCAAGGCGTCGCAGCCGCCGCCGGCAGCCACGAATCGCAGCACCTTCCGAGGAGTGAGGCTGGAGATCTACCGGATCGACGGGGCCCAACGGCTGCGCGAGCGGAGTTTTGCCTTTTCCAGCGTCCGCCGCTTCGAGATCGAAGGCGCCACGTTGGCCGCCGTGGTCTACGTCGGTTGGAAGCTGGGGCGCCTGCCGCCTCGGTTAGCAGCCTCAATTCCTCAGCGGTCGCCTGCCGGGCACGTTTGGAACGCGCCCCACGCCTACGGAATCAGGAACACCAGGCCCGTGACGGCGGCCGCTTCGTACACCGCGCCGCGAATGCTGAGCGGCAAGGGGTAGAGCATCTTCGGCGCGCAGTCGCCGGGCCGGCAGTAGCCCAGGGCGTAGACGCACTCGCCCGGTTCCTCGACCCCCATCTTGTAGGGCAGGATCGGGAGCGTGCCGAAGAAATGCGCCCCCGAGATCACCGGCTGCAGGAACGGATGACAGGTGTGGCCGTACCGCTCCAGCGCCATCTGCTCGAAGTACAGCGGCTTGTGGCACAGGCACGACGCCTTCCACAGGTAGAGTGAGTCGCACCACAACCGCGGCTCGCAGCCGTCGGCGAACAGCGGGCATTCCTTGGGCACCTCGCCCTTGGAGGGCGCGATATCGACCGTCAACTCGCAGATCGACTTCATCAGCTCTTCGCGGCTAGGGCACTTGAAATCCGGGGCCGGTTCGGCCTTTGCCCCGTCGGCCTTCTTCGGCTGGTAAATCGACGTGAACGACCGCGGCCGCGACGGCACGGCGGAGGGCGACGGAGGAGACTCTTCGATGATCTCGCCCTGCGGCACTTCCACCGGCGTCGGCTCTTCGACGACGTCAGTGGCCGGCTGAAGCTGCAGCGGCTCCTGGCCGCCGGCCTGACGCACCGGGTACTGATAGCCCGCGGTCCGCGCGGGCACGCTCGACTTGGCCGACAGACGCGGCTGGGAGGCGACATCGGCCGACCGCAACGGATTCATCTTCGTCCGCGCCGGCTTGGACGCGGCGTCGTCGAACTGCCAGGTGAGCTTCTCGGGCTGGCTTTGGGCGCGGATGGCGATTCTGCTGCGCGGCGACTCGTCCGCCGGCTGGGCGTCTTGTTGATTCGCAGTCTGAGGGCGCGAGGGAGTCATGAGCGGCCGCAGCACGTCTTCGGGCGGAATGCGCGACGAGGATTGAGCATACGCCTCGCCGGTTGCGAGCAGCGCCAGCGTGGCGATCGCGAGCAATAGGCGAGCGGGGGGCGTAAGCCCCCTGATGGGTGCCACCGCATGCGCCGGGCGCATCAGGGGGCTTACGCCCCCCGCTCGCCAGAGGTGCGCGGCCAGCGCTCGCCACAGGTCAATTCCTCTCCCCGCTGAATTCGGCCGAGTAGTTCGGGGCTTCCTGCGTGACGATGATGTCGTGCGGATGGCTCTCGCGAACCGAAGCAGCCGTGACTTGAATGAATCGCGCATCCTTTCGCAACTCCTCGATCGTTTGGGTTCCGCAGTAGCCCATGCCGGCCCGCAGGCCGCCCACCAATTGATACACGAACGGCCCCAAGGCGCCCTTGTACGGCACGCGGCCTTCGACCCCTTCGGGCACGAGCTTGTCGGGCCCTCGGTCCGGCCGCTGCCGGTAACGCTCGCTGGAGCCTTCGATCATGGCCCCCAGTGAGCCCATCCCGCGATACACCTTGAACGTGCGACCCTGGTAGAGGATCGTTTGGCCGGGACTCTCTTGCATCCCGGCGAACAGGCCGCCGATCATCACGGCGTGGGCCCCGGCCGCGATGGCCTTGGTCACGTCGCCCGAGTAGCGGATGCCGCCGTCGGCGATGATCGGTGTGCCTGTCTCCTCCGCTGCCTGGGTCGCCTGGAGGATGGCACTAATCTGCGGCACGCCGACTCCGGAAATCACCCGCGTGGTGCAGATCGAGCCCGGCCCGATGCCCACCTTCACCGCGTCAACCCCGGCCCGGATCAGGTCGCGGGCACCGTCGTACGTGGCCACGTTGCCGGCAATGACATCAATGTCCCACCGGCGTTTGATTTCGCGGACTGTGTCGATGACGTTGCGGGAATGACCGTGGGCACTATCGAGGACCAGCACATCGACGCCCTTGGCGAGCAGGCTTTCCACGCGTTCGATGTCGCGCACGCCCACCGCCGCTCCGACTCGCAGCCGCCCCTGCTTGTCTTTGCAAGCCTGGGGGAAGCGCCGCATCTTGTCGATGTCCTTGATCGTGATCAGCCCGGTCAGGCGGTAGTTATCGTCCACCAGGAGCAGTTTCTCGACTCGATTCTCCATTAAAATCTTCTCGGCTTCCTCAAGGGTCACAGTCCCCGTAGCCGTGACTAGCGATGATCGCGTCATCACCTCGGAGATGGGCCGCTCGGACGCTTCGAGGAACTTCAAATCGCGCCGCGTGAGGATGCCGACCAGCTTGCGGCCCTCGGTGGTGATCGGCACGCCGGAGATGTTCTGCTGGTCCATCAGTTCCTTGGCCCGCGCCACCGATGCTGTCGGCGGCAGCGTGACGGGGTCGAAGATGATGCCGTTAGCGCTGCGCTTGACCTTGTCCACCTCCTCGGTCTGCCGCTCGATCGTCATGTTGCGGTGGATGACGCCCAGCCCGCCCTCCTGAGCCAGGGCAATGGCCATCTCGTTCTCGGTGACCGTATCCATCGGCGAGCTGAGCAGCGGGATATTGAGATCGATCCGCTTGGTCAGCCGGGTCTTCACGCTCACGTCGGCCGGCACCACGTTGCTGAGCCGCGGCAGCAGCAGCACGTCGTCGAACGTGATCCCCTGCTCAACAATCTTGCGGGCATATTCGGCAGCCATAGCAGGTTCTCCGCGACGAGGGGGCGCTGACGTAGAACGGAATGTCATTCCGTTCGCACGCGGCGTGGGATGGAGAATTATTACGCCCACCCCCCCACTTGGAAAGCCGGCGATGGCATCGCCGGGGAGAACGCGGACTTGGTGGCACGCCCCGAACATGGACGTGAAGGGCGTGGGAAGCGCCTCGCGCCGCAGCCGTACCGCGGCGGCTTCTCCCACGCCCGTCGCATCCATGCTCGGGGCGTGCCACCCGCCCATGTGATTGGCTTGCCGGAAGATGAGGGGCTCTGGGACCAGGTCGTGGTCGCTATCCGCCCTCGCTTGCGCGCGGGGTTCGTGGCGGACGGCCTCAGTCGATTGGCGGCGTCGGTTGGCGGGCGTCGATCAGGTCTTTGAGGATAAACGTCTTCTTGTCCCACTTCCATTTGCTCTTGGGATCCGCTTCAAACGCCTGAACGGCCTTGCGGTACTCGCGAATCTCGTCGCAAATACGGTCGCCCAGCTCGCCGTCATCCTTAAGCTGCGGATAATTGTCGAAGACAATCCGCCACTTGGCGAACGCAATGTCATAGAGGCCGATGCACTCGGGGCTTGCCCTGTCCTTGCGATGGGATTGCTGCGCGTCGTACAGCAGCCGCCGGGCTTCGACCCCCTCGTCGCTCGCTTCCGCCTGGCAGCGAATCTTCCAGAACTCGTAGTTGATGAGGTGACGCTTGCCGTAGGCCAAGTTCACCCGCTGTTTACTGTCGATGATTTCTTCGACGAGCGGCTGCGCCTGCGCCTGAAGGCTTTCCGGCAAGGCCTGGGCCAGCTCTTCGTCGCCGACCGTGAGCTTCCCCTGCGTGAGGCTGACCTGGTACGCTTCGGTCGGCGTGAGGTCCTTGGCCGGCTTGTCGAGCAAGTCGCGCTCCTTAGGCTCGAGCTTCTCGCGCCGCTCGGCGCGGATGCCGGCCCGGATGCCGCGGCCATCGACCTTCTTGCCCGAACCGTCCGTGGCGCTGAGGTCGTCCAGTTGCCGCGACAATTCATCGATTCGCTTGACGAGCCGGTCTTGATCGTTGATGCTCACCTTGACGCCGCCGGGGAAGAGAAACTGGTAATCGCCATACTCGTCCCACTCGCGGGCGGCTTGTTTCCATTGCTCTTTCGCCACGTCGCCGAAGGTGCCTTCCTCGACGATCACGTCGGCGTAGCGCATTTGGCACTTGCTGGGCTCCGAGCGGAAGATCTCTTCCGCCATGCCCTGCAACGGCACGTTCGCGGTATCGGCCAGATGAATTGCGCGTCCAAAGACCTCTTTGGCGCATAGCCAATTGTCGGGCGAGGCGGACTCCTGGTAGCGATCCGGCGGGCGATAGCTGTGGTCGCGCGGGTCGTCGCTTTCGGCAAACAAGTAGCGGTCGTGGAACAGCCGCCGGAACTGGAGATACTCATCCGACCGGCCGATCTTGTGGGCGGTGGACCAGGCCTCGTCCCAGATCAGCCGCGTCTGTCCGTGGTTGTATTGTTGCCCTTCGTTCAAGTAGGCGATTCCCTGCAGCACCCAGTTGTAGCGTTGCCGATAGTCGTCCCACTCGGCCGAGACGTTGTAGGAGAGGTTCCAGCCCTGGAACCGCCAGACGCTGACGAAGTTGGGCTGCAACCGGCCGATCTGCTCCAGGACGTTCTTCAAGGCGGTCCAGTTTTCCTTTTTCTTGTGCTCGTGGGCCTGGTTCCAGAGCAGGGTGGCCGCCAGGCCGCGGAAGCCCAGCGTGGCGAACCGCATCGTCTCGCTGCTGGGGTCGATCTTGCCGAGGCTCCGCTGGGCCAGGCCGTCTTTCTCCCGCAAGTTGGCCAGGATGTGGAACGTGTCGTTCGGCCCCACAGCCGTTTCGCGCGAGGTCGGCAAACCCAGCAGCGACAGGGGCAGCAAGAGCGCGGCCATGAGGGCCAGGTAAACGACCTTGCGCCGGAAGGCGATTTGCTGATGATTCATGACGGCCGTCCTCGGCGGATCGAACGATGAGGCTGCGCGGCGATAATGGCTACGCGGGCGATGATGGCTACGCGGCGATCTCGCGTCCCTTCAGGATATAGTGGGCCAGCAGACACAGGGGGATGACGAAGCCCAGCAGGGTGAAGAACTGCACGAACAGGTTGTTCCACGGCACGCTGAAGCCTTGGGCCACGAAGTCGACGCTGCTAAACCGCGACAGGTCGGGCAGCACTCGCAGCAGCACGTGCAGCAGCAGCCGCACCACGTCGTCGAGAAACACGATCCAGGGGGTGGTGTAGGAATTGGGGTCCAGCTCCGTGGTCATCGGGGCGCGGGTCAGCACGCGGAACAGCGACTCGAACGACGCCCCGCCGTACGCCTCGCCGCTGGCGATTTCGCGAATCTTATCGATGAGCAGGCTGGCGAACAGCACGCCGCCCGTCGTGAGCAAGGCCACGAACCCGTTGAGGAAGGTGCTGAACGTCACGCCCAGCGAGACGACCAGGATGAGCTGGAACCAGATGCTGATGCATCCCTTCAGGTAGTTGACGGCCGGGATGTCGCGCGCGGCCAGGAAATACACGTCGCCCTGGGCCATGCTCAGGTATTGCTGCTCAGCGGCGCAGGTAATGCGGACGATGAGTTCTCCCTTTTCGGAGACATAATCGTCGAACAAGGTTGCCTTTTCCCGCCGGGTGTTGTCTTTCTTCGAGCGACCGGCCTTCTCCCCTGGAATGATGATTTCCTGCCGTTCGAACTCGTTGGACGTGAAGGGAATCTTATCGGAGATGAAGTCGCCGTTCACCAGCTCGATATTGCCGGGGATCCTTTCCTCGATTTTCCACTTGGTCGTGCGAAAGGCGGCCAGAGTCATCTGCAAACGGAGGTTGCCGTTCTCGTCGGCGTCGGACTTTCGCAGGCCCTTGAAATGGAACTCGGCCGCCGCCCCGGTGCCGCCCTCGATGGCCTTGCGGTAATCCCATTCGGTGCCGACGTTGGTCCCCGGGCCGGGGGTGCCGTCGCGGTTGAGAAACTGCAGCCGATCGGCGAGTCGCGGCACGCGGGCAATGATGAAGCCCTGCGGCGCGCCCACCTCGTAGCGGATTTGCTCCCACTTGCCCCCGCCCCCCTCCTGATAATCGCCGAAGAACTGGCTCTCCTTCAGGACAAAGGAGTTGTCTTCGACCTGATCGACCACCCACACGTCGTTGGCCACGTCGGTGCCGACGACATTCGTGATCTTCACGATATCGCCCGCCGTCAGGCGGTGGGCGCCGTCGGAGACCACGCGGATTCGCGGTCGGAAGCCGGCCCCCGGGGACTCTGTGGAATCCGCCGACTCCGGCTCGCAACGTTGGATGTCGCCCTTTTTCCCGAGCGAGCCCAGCGAGCGCTGGGTGATCAGGTGGCGGTGCTGATTCACCTCATCGGTTTGCCCGGTCCCCGTTTCAATGTCGATTTCCTCCACTTCATGGGCGTGCTCCTGCACGCGGGAGGTGCCGCTTGCCGCTCCATTCGCCGTCCGTCTCCTGCTGTGAAACACCTTGCGGTCCGCCTGGCCGGCCCCTTCGCCGCCGAGCGCCTTGAAGCGGGTCAGGTCGGCGCCGGAGATCACGTGCGTATGGTCCAGCGTGCGGACCACGAAGAAATAGCCCACGATCCCCATCACCAGCAGCATCACGCTGCCGATGGCGGTGAAGCCCACGATCCGGCCCAGCACGATCTCGGTCGGGCGGACCGGCTTGGTGACCACGGTGTAGATCGTGTGATTGGCGATCTCGCCGGGCAGGCTGAAGACCGCCAGAAAAACCGCGACGAGGAGCACGGGGACGGTGATGGCCCAAAACAGCACAAAGTCCAGATACAGCTTGGCCGGCTCGTTGCCCGCGCCCGGGGTCATCAGCCAGGCGGCGCCGGCAATGATGATCACGAACACCACCAGCGCCACGAACACCTTCTTGCGGACCGCCTCTTTCACGGACAGTTGAGCCAGCGCCAAGATCCGCAGCGGCGACGTGCTTAGCAGGTCCAACGTGCCTTCACGCAGCCGCTGCGCCACCGTGCGATAACCCGGACCGGGCCCACGCGAGATGATCGCAAACAGCAGGGCCAGGCCCACGCCGAACACGATCAGGACCAGGCCGACCACAAGCCAGGTGAGGAGCGCCGGCCCAATCCAGTCGAAGAATTCCGGCGTTTCGTGCCCAGGTTCAATGACCATCGACAACTCGCAGCTTTAGGAGTATTTAAAAGGTGACAAGGTGAGGGTTCAATTCTGTCACCTTGTCACCCCTTCACCCGGCTTTGCACAAAAACCGCCCCAAACACCGATTCTGCACAAAAACTAGCCGTCTTGCACAAAAAGCCAAGCAATCGGCATAGATAGTTCATGGGCTTATTAACTTTCCAACAATACTGCGAACAACGGCAACTGATAGAGAGTTGGGGGCTCCGATTGGTGCCGTGGGGGGCTGCTAGGTTTCTTTGGTGCGGCAATTTGGTCGTAAGTGGATTGGCGGCAGCGGGCGGTGCAGGTATCGCTG
>JBGQHD010000087.1:0-10487 GCA_041497795.1 Planctomycetia bacterium | reverse complement strand
CGACCAGTTGCTGGGCGCCGACGGATAACCGGTCCACTGGCGTGTCCGGGCGCAGCTCGCCGTGACCGAGCAGGGCCAACGCCTGCCGCACGCGCTGCCGCTGCCGGTCGCGGCGGAGCCAGCCCAGGCGACTCTCCTCTTGCCCCAGCATGATGTTGTCTTCGACGCTCATGTCGGGGGCCAGCGTGAGCTCCTGATAGATCATCGCCACGCCGGCCAGGCGGGCGGCGTGCGGGCCGCGCGGCGCATACGGCTGCCCGGCCAGCGCCATCGTCCCCGAGTCGGGGGCGTGGGCGCCGCTGAGCACCTTCATCAGCGTGCTCTTGCCGGCGCCGTTTTCGCCGATCAGGGCCATCACCTCGCCGCCGCGGACCTCCAGCGAGACGTCCCGCAGCGCCTGCGTGGCGCCGAAGGACTTGCTGATTGCTCGCATTTGCAAGAGGGGCGCGGACATTCACCGAGTATATCCGGCGATTGGATCGCGATGAAACGCGCCGAAGTTATTTGAGCCGCGTCGCTTGGGTCGCTAAACCGGCAAGCGATTGAGGCGCGTGTTGGAAGCGCGGAGACGCGGCGCGAGACATCTCGCGGAGACGTGGAATTCTGCCAAAGCTGTCCAGTCTTCCCCGATCGACGACCCATCAACGCATAAAGATATTTTGACAAAATGCCCGGATGAAGGTTGCCGGTTTTCGGGCCGTGTGTGTTATAATCTTCCGCACTACCTGCCTTATGGATCGGCGGAGCACAGCGGCCGGGCGGAATCCGCTGACTTCGCCGCACGCCTACCTGCCTAGTGGTTGACCGCCAAGATCTTTACCGCCGAGATCGTCGAGTGCAGGGGTTGGCTCTGTCGCCGGCCCTTGTGCTTATGGTGTTGCGCGGGAATGTCCAATATGCTCTGCGTTTAGAGGTCACTCCGTCAGCCGAAGTTGATCTGTACGACTTGAAGCGACGCTTCCCAGGAGGGACGTACATGAGATTGATCGCCGGTTCTTGCTCATTGGCTCTGATCCTCGCCTTGTCCATCGGTTCCATCGCCTCGGCGGCCCCCGCGCCGGCGGCGGCCAAGGCGCCCGGCCTCGGCGATCCCGGCAAGCTGGTGGCGCTGGAGATCATCGGCGGCGGGGCGGCCACGAGCCTGCTTCGCGGGGCCGATGACCGGCTCCAACTCGTCGTGTCGGGCAAGTACGACAGCGGCCAGTACCGCGACTTCACCCGCAAGGCGAAGCTCGAAGTCGCCCCGGCCAATATCGCCGCCGTGGACGACACCGGCCTGGTCACTCCGCTGGCCAACGGCAAGGCGACGATCACCGCCCGCACGGCCGAAGGCGTCGCCGGGCAGATTACGGTGGAGGTCAGCCACATCGGCAACGAAATCCCGGTCAACTTCCCCAACGAGATCACGCCGGTCTTCACGAAGCTCGGCTGCAACAGCGGCGGCTGCCACGGCAAGGCCAGCGGTCAGAACGGGTTCAAGCTCTCGCTGCTGGGCTTCGAGCCGCGCGAGGACTTTGAGTACCTGGTGAAGGAAGCCCGCGGGCGGCGGCTCTTCCCGGCCTCGCCGGAGCGGAGCCTGCTGCTCTTAAAAGCCATCAACAGCTTGCCGCACGGCGGCGGCGCCCGCTTGGCGGCCGATTCTCACGAGTACCGGGCGCTGCGCCGCTGGATTCAGCAGGGCATGCCCTACGGCAGCGACAAGGACGCCACGGTCACCAAGATCGAAGTGCAGCCCCGCACTCGGGCGATGATCCGCGGCGGCGAACAACAGTTCCGCGTCACCGCCCATTACAGCGACGGCTCGATGCGCGACGTCACCCGCGTGGCCCAGTTCGACACCAACGACACCGAGATGGCCGAGGTCACCCCGGCCGGCCTGGTGAAGACGCTCGACCTGACCGGCGACGTGGCGATCATGGCCCGCTACCAGGGGCACGTCGATGTGTTCCGGGCCAGCATCCCGCTGGGCATCAAGGTAGAGAACCTGCCGCCGGCGAAAAACTTCGTCGATGAGGCGGTGTTCGCCAAGCTGAAAGTGCTGGGCATCCCGCCGTCGGCCGTTTGCGACGACGCCACGTTCCTGCGGCGCGTGTCGATCGACATCGCCGGGCGGCTCCCGTCGCTGCAAGAGACGCAGGCCTTCCTGGCCGACAAGGACCCGGCCAGACGCGACAAGCTGATCGACCGGCTGCTCGACAGCCCCGAGTATGCCGATTACTTCGCCAACAAGTGGGCGGCCATCTTGCGGATCAAGCGGGGCAACGACGCCTCGGTGCGGGCGAACTATGCCTTCCACGGCTGGGTCCGCCGATCGTTCATCGACAACAAGCCCTACGACCAGTTCGTCCGCGAGATTCTGGCCGCCGCCGGCGAGGTGGGCGAGAACCCCAGCGTGACTTGGTTCAAGCAGGTGCGGCAGATCAACGAGCAGGTCGAAGACACGGCTCAGTTGTTCCTCGGCCTGCGGATTCAGTGTGCCCGCTGCCACCATCACCCGTTCGAGAAGTGGAGCCAGCAGGATTATTACGGCATGGCGGCGTTCTTCGCCCGCGTCGGCCGCAAGCCGGGCCTGCTGCAATTCGAAGAGCGCATCTACCACCAGGTCGGCATGGCGACGGCCAGCAATCCCAAGACGGGTCAGGCCGTTCCCCCGACCGGCTTGGACGCCAAGCCGGCCGTACTGTCGGCCGAGGATGACCCGCGGCACGCGCTGGTCGATTGGATGGCCGCGCCGGAGAACAAGTTCTTTGCCCCCGCGCTGGTCAACCGCTATTGGAAGCACTTCTTCGGCCGCGGCATCGTCGATCCGGAGGACGACATGCGAGTCACCAACCCGGCTTCCAACCCCGAGCTGCTCGACAAGCTGGCGCAGCACTTCATCGCCAGCAAGTTCGACTTGAAGGACCTGATCCGCACGATCTGCCGGTCGAACATCTATCAGCTCAGCGCCGAGCCGAACGACTACAACCGCAGCGACAAGCAGAACTACTCGCGCTACTATCCCAAGCGGCTCAACGCCGAAGTGCTGCTGGATGCCATCAACGTGGTGACCAACACGGGCACCGGCTTCAGCGGGCTGCCGGCTGGCACGCGGGCGGTGCAGTTGCCCGACAGTGCCGGCATGACGTACTTCCTCACCGTGTTTGGCAAGCCGCAAGGCGAAAGCGCCTGCGAGTGCGAGCGCTCGTCGGAGGCCAATTTGGCCCAGAGCCTGCACCTCTTGAACTCCTCCGAGGTCCAAGGCAAGCTGTCGGACGGCAACGGGCGCGCGCGTCAACTGGCCGCCGACGCCAAGCGCAGCGACGCGGAGAAGATCAACGAGTTGTACCTGTGGGTCTTCTCCCGCCCGCCGATGGACAAGGAGAAGCAAGTTGCCCTGGGCCACATTCAAAAGCACGAAAAGCAGAAGGTGATTGCCTACGAAGACATCCTGTGGGCGCTGCTGAACACGAAGGAGTTCCTGTTCAACCACTAATCTCCCTCGGCGAGCGACCGCCTGGCGAGCGGGGGGCGTAAGCCCCCTGATACCTCGGCGAAAGATCAGGGGGCTTACGCCCCCCGCTCGCCTATCGGTGCAACTATAGTAGTAGCGTTCCCGCCGTCGCGCATGGAAGCGCGCGATACTCCCCGCCTTAGATTCGTGATTCACCGCGGAGCGTGAGACCCTGGCTCTCGCGCGTCCTGGTGATTCTAAGCACTCGCCCATCCAGCGGATCGTTCGTACGCAGGAGGTTGCCGATGTCGCGATTCTCGGCTCGTTGCGCCCGTGTTCGTCAGCCCGAAGTCGTGGTGGCTTGGCTGGCGTTCATTGGTCTGATCTTTACCGCCGACCCGACGAGCAGCGTGCAGGCCCAACTGCCGGTCGCCCGGCTGAATACGGTGTTCCCCGCCGGCGGCAAGCAAGGCACGACGTTCGAGGCGACCATTACCGGCACGGACCTGGAGCTGGCCAACAAGCTGCTCTTCACGCACCCCGGCATCACCGCCACGCTCAAGACGCGCGACCCGGTTCCCTTCGAGCAGGGTCCGCAGCCGATCCCCAACACCTTCGTCGTGAAGATCGACGCCAGCGTGCCGCCTGGCTGGTACGAGGCGCGGGCGGTCGGCAAGTTCGGCATCAGCGATTCGCGGGCGTTCCTGGTGGACGATCTGGCCGAGGCTGCCGAGAAAGAGCCCAACAACACGCGCGATACGGCCACCGTCGTGCAGGTCGGCGCCGTCGTGAACGGCCAGATGAACGCCGGGGCGGACGTCGATTACCTGAAGTTCTCCGCCAAGGCCGGTCAGCGGTTGACGATCGACTGCTGGGCCAGCCGCATCGATTCGCGGCTGGAGCCGATCCTGGCCGTGCTGGACGCCGCCGGCCGGGAGCTGGCCGGGGCCACGAACACCATTTACCGCGACGCAACGATCGACTTCATCGTGCCCGCCGACGGCGACTACTACGTCCGGCTCTACGACGCCGTCTACGGCGGCAGCCCCGAGTACTTCTACCGGCTGTCGATCTCGGCCAAGCCGTATATTGAATACGTGCTGCCCAACGCCGGCCTGCCGGGCACGACGGGGACGTTCGTGCTGTACGGGCGTAACCTGCCTGGGGGGATGAACGCCGGCGTGGTCTTGGACGGCAAGCCGCTGCAAAAGCTCAGCGTGCAGATCGCCGTTCCCGGCGGCGCCGACGCGCAGCGTCTCTCGGGCGGCACGTTGCTGGAGCCGTCCTCCGCGTCGATCGACGGCTTCGAGTACCGGCTGAAAAGCCCCGCGGGCGTCTCTAACCCGGTGATGATCGGCTTTGCCACGGCGCCGATCGTGCTGGAACAGGAGCCCAACGGCCCCGACAAGCCGCAGAAGATTACCGTGCCGTGCGAGTTCGTCGGCCAATCGCAGGTCCGGCTCGACAAGGACGTCGTCGTGTTCGATGCCAAGGCCGGCGAAGTGTACTGGCTGGAGATGGTCTCCCAGCGGCAGGGGGCGTCGCTCGATCCGCAATTCTCGCTGGAGCGCGTGACCACCGAGAAGGACGGCAAGCAGACGTTCACGGCCATCTCCTCGCAGGTGGACGACAACCCCACCATGGCGACCATCGGCGGCGTGACGTTCAGCACGCGCTGCGATGACCCGAGCTTCCGCTTCGCGGTGCCGGCCGACGGGACCTATCGCGTGCTGATCGGCGACCTCTACAACCGCGGCAATCCGCGCTTCGTGTACCGCCTGGCCATCCGCAAGGAGTCGCCCGACTTCCGGCTGGCGGCCATCGCCCACTTCCCTGTCGATCCGCAGCAGCAATTGGTCAATCCCTGGTCGGCCTTGCTGCGGCGCGGCGGCAGCGAAGACCTGCGGGTGTACGCCTTCCGCCGCGACGGCTTCAACGACAATATCGAGGTCTCGGTCGAAGGGCTGCCGCCGGGCGTGACTTGCCCGAGCGTTACTTTGGGGCCGGGCCAGAACGCCGCGCCCCTGGTGCTGACGGCGGCGGAGAACGCGGCCGAGTGGGCGGGCATCATCCGCATCGTCGGCAAGGCCACCGTGAACGGCCAGCCGCTCGTGCGCGAGGCCCGCGGCGGCACGGTCATCTGGCCGGGCCAGCAGAACCAGGCGCCGCCCTCGCGCGTCAGCCGAGACATCGCCCTGGCGGTGACGGCCACCGAGACGGCCAGCTTTCAGGTGAACGTCGGCGACGGCAAGGTGCTCGAGACGTATCGCGCCGGCAAGCTGGAAATCCCGATCAAGGCGGTCCGGCGCAACAATTTCACCGGCAATCTCCAGCTCAATGCCGCGGTGCCGCCGCTGCACAATATTCAGATCGCCGCCCTGGCGCTGGCCGGCAACGCGGCGGACGGCAAGCTGAGCGTCAACATTCCCGCCAACGTGCCGCCGGGCACGTACACCTTCAGCCTGGTGGCGCAGACGCAAGTGCAATACGCCCGCAACGCCGATCTGGCCAAGGCGGCCGAGACCGAGAAGCAGCGCGTCGATAAGCTGGTCACCGATCTGACGGCCGAGTCCAATCGACTGACCGCCGAGGTAACCAAGGTCAATGCCTCGAAGGCCACCAACGAGGCCAAGGCCGCCGCCCAGAAAGCGGCCGACGATGCGACCGCCAAGCTCACCGCCGCCAAGGCTTTCCAGCAGACCGCCACGCAGCAGGCCACGAACCTGGCCAACGCCGCCAAGCCGCAAGCCGTGAACGTGCTGGCCACGTCCACGGCCTTCACGATCAAGGTGGCCGAGGCGCCGATCGCCTTCGCCGCCGCTCAGCCCAATGCGGCCATCAAGCAAGGGGCCAAACTGGAGGTGCCCGTCACGGTCAATCGGCTCTTCGGCTACGCGGAACCGATCGCCGTGGAGCTGGTGCCGCCGGGCAATGTGTCCGGCATCAGCGCGGCCGCACTCAATATCCCCAATGGCCAAGGGCAGGGTAAACTAGTCCTTCAGGCGGCGGCCAACGCCACGCCGGGGGCGCACACCTTCACGGTCCGCGCCACGGCCCGGCCCGGCGGCCAGCCGCTGCCGATCACGCAGAACCTGGTGCTGACCGTCGAGGCGGTGCAGCCGGCGAAGAAACAATAGACGAAACCGAATCCTGTACGGCCATGAGCGCACCCACGGCCACCGCCGCCAATGTCAGTCCGGCCTTCACGCCGTCGTTCGGCTTTCCGGCGGAATGGTCGATTGCCGACCTGCAGAATCATCTCGGCGTGCCGCCGAAACGCATCCGCCTGGTTCCTCCTCCCGGCACGGCCACGGAGCGAGACGTGCTCCGCTCCGAGCAGGGCGATCGGCCATTGTGCGAGCTGGTGGATGGCGTCCTGGTGGAGAAGACCATGGGGTACCTCGAGTCTCGCCTCGCGGTGGCGATCGGCTGGTTCCTGGAGACGTTTGTTGCCGATCACGACTTGGGAATTGTGTTGGGCGAAGCGGGCACGCTGCGAATCCTGCCACGACAGGTGCGGATCCCCGACGTCTGCTTCCTGAGTTGGCGGCATTTCCCGGGGCGCAAGCTGCCAAAGCGACCCATTCCGGATTTGGCGCCGGACTTGGCGGTGGAAGTCCTCTCCAAGAGCAACACACCGCGCGAGATGGACCGCAAGCTCCGCGACTATTTCGCGGCCGGCGTGCGGCTGGTTTGGTACGTCGATCCGCGCACGAAGACCGCGAAGGCGTACACGTCGCTGAAGAAGTGTGTCGAAATTGCCAGCGATGGCACACTCGAGGGCGGGAAAGTCCTGCCCGGTTTTCGGCTCCCCCTGCAACAGCTTTTCGCGCGCGCCGAGGGGCGCCGCGCCTGATTGACCAAGGACCATAGCCTTCCGATTCCCAAAGGTAATCGCGCATGAAAACCTGCTCCCTCTGGTTGACCGTGGTGGCAATCTCCGCACTCGGGGCCCCGACTTTCCTGCGCGCGGCGCCGATTCCCATCGAGGCCGTCAAGCGCGACAAGCCGGTGTCCTTCGGCGAGGTCCGGCAGATCCTCAACCGCAACTGCACGGCTTGCCACAGCGCCAGCAAGAAAGAAAGCGGCCTGTCGCTGGAGACCCGAGAGTCGATCCTCAAGGGGGGCAACGTCCAAGGCCCGGCCGTGGTGGCCGGCAAGCCCGAGGGCAGCCCGCTCATGAAGTTCGCCTCGCACAGCGACGAGCCGTTCATGCCGCCCAAGGACAATAAGGTCAACGCCAAGAGCCTCACGCCGCCCGAGCTGGGGCTGATCAAGCTGTGGATCGAGCAAGGCGCCCAGGCCGGCGGCGACGTGGCCGGCGCGAAGGTCGAGTTCCAGCAGTTGCCGCCAGGCGTGAATCCGATCTTCGCCGTGGCCGTCTCGCCGGACGGGCGGTTTGCCGCCTGTGGCCGGGCCAACCAGATCTTCATCTATCACGTGGCGACCGGCCGGCTCGTCTGCCGGTTGACCGATCCGGCCATCCTCAAGGGGGGCGTGTACACCAAGCCGGGCGTGGCTCATCTCGATCTCGTGCAAGCGCTGGCCTTCAGCCCCGACGGGCTGCGGCTGGCCTCCGGCGGCTTCCAGGAGTTCAAGTTCTGGACGCGGCCGCAGAACGTGCAGGGGTTCAAGGCCGCGGTCGCCGGTGGCGCGAGCGTGATCGCCATCAGCCCCGACCGCAAGACGCTGGCCGCCGCGGGGGCCGGCAAAAACATCCAGCTCTTCGAGGCCGCCACCGGCAAGCCCGGCAAGACGCTCGCCGGACACGCCGCCGCGGTGACGGCCCTGAAGTTCTCGCCCGACGGCACGAAGCTCTTCTCCGGCTCGGCCGACAAGACCGTCGGCATCTGGAACGTGGCCGACGGCGCCGCGGCCGGCAAGATCGAGACGCTGCAGCCGATCGCCGCGCTCACCGTCATCGGCGGCGGCAAGCAGGTGGTCACCGGCGGCGGTGACAATTCGATCTACGTCTGGGACCTGCCGGGCGACAAGAAGCCCGAGCCGAAAGAGGCCAAGAAAGACGCGAAGAAAGATACCAAGGGCAAAGACGCTAAGGACGACGGCAAGCCCAAGCCGGCCCGCACGCTCGCCGGGCACACGCAGCCGGTGACCTCGCTGGAGACGATTGCCGCCGCCGCGCCCAACGACGTGCAGATCATCTCCGGCAGCGCCGACGGCACGCTGCGGCATTGGAACGCCGCCAACGGGCAGCAAGTGCGGTCGATGGCCCACGGCGCGCCGGTGGTGGCCGTGGCCGCCCGGCCCGATGGCCAGCGGTTCGTGTCGGTCAGCGCGAACAACACGGCCAAGCTATGGAACGGCACCAACGGCCAGGCCGTGGCCTTCAACAATCAGCCGGACCTGCGGGGCGACTTTCGCGCTCAGGAGCTGGCCGCGCGGCTGAACGATCAGGTGCAATTGGCCAGCGCCGAGATGGGCACGCGGAAGGCGGTCGTCGAGGCCGCCAAGAAGGCCGCCCCCACGAAGGCCGAAGCCGCCAAGAAGGCGGTGGACGCCCAAGCCGCGGCCGACAAAACGCTCAAGGAAAAGCAAGCGGCCGCCGACAAGGTCAACGCCGACAAGACGGCTGCCGAGAAGGTCGTGGCCCAAGCCCAGGATGCGGCCAAAGCGGCCATGACGAAGGCCACTGGGGCCGACGAGGCCGCCAAGAAAGACGCCAAGAACGAGGCGCTGAAGAAGGCGAAGGCCGATGCCGACAAGGCCCTGGCCGACGCCAAGAAAGCCGTCACCGACGCCGAGAACAAGCTCAAGGCCACCGAAAAGCCGGTCGCCGACGCCACCAAGGCGCTCAACGACGCCCAGGCGGCCTTCAATAGCGCCAAGCGGGCCTCGGAATTGGCCGCGCTCGATGTGAAGGCAGCCAACGACGCTATCCCGGCGGCCGAAACGGCCCTGAAGGCGATGGAGGACAAGCAGAAGAAGCTCACCACCGACGCCGATGTCGCCAAGAAGGCGGCTACCGCCAGCGAGACGCCTTTCGCCGCCGCGGCCTTCTCGCCCGATAACCTCGAAGTCGCCATCGGCGGCGCCGACAAGCTGATTCACACGTACAGCGCCGAGACGGGCCAGTCGCTCGATATCCTGGCCGGCAACGCGGCGAATATCGCCGGCGTGGCATATTCCGCCGACACGGCGCTCGTGTCACTCTCGGCCGATAACCAGCTCATCGGCTGGAACACCAGCCCCGAATGGGTCTTGGAACGCACCGTCGGCGGCGACAGTCAGACGTTCGCCGACCGGGTGATCGCCCTGGCCTTCAGCCACGACGGCAAGCTGCTGGCCAGTGGCGGCGGCGAGCCCTCGCGCAGCGGCGAGGTGAAGCTGTGGGAAGTGGCCACGGGCAAGCTCGTCCGCTTCCTCAACGACGCCCACAGCGACACGGTCTTCGGCCTGGAGTTCTCGCCCGACGACGCCGTGCTGGCCACTTGCTCGGCCGACAAGTTCGTCAAGCTGCACTCCGTGGCCGACGGCAAGTGGATCAAGTCGTTCGAAGGGCACACCCACCACGTGCTGGGCGTGAGCTGGCAGGCCAACGGCAAGGTGCTGGCCAGTTGCGGGGCCGATGCCGTGATCAAGGTCTGGAACCTGGAGACGGGCGAACAGCTCCGCACCATCCAGGGCTTCACGAAGCAGTTCACCTCCCTGCACTACGTCGGCAACACGCCGACGATCATTGCCTCCAGCGGCGACGGCAACATTCACCATCGCAACGCCGATAACGGCGGCGGCGTGCGGACCTACGCCTCAGGCACGTCCGACTATCAATACTCCTGCGACGCCAGCTACAACGGGGCGCTGATCATCGGCGGCGGCCAGGATAGTGTGCTGCGGATCTGGAATGGCACGACCGGACAGCCGGTCCGCACGTTTGAGCCACCCAAGCCGGCGGCGACGCCGGGCGTGGCGGCGTCGAAATAGGATGGTGTGCGAGACTCGATGTTCAGAAGCCCGGCTTCTTGGAGAAGCCGGGCTTCTTTCGCATTTGGCCGGGACGACACCCGAAATAGGCAGTGCTCTGCCGTCGGGCATG